>NZ_JCBDGH010000034.1:0-59336 GCF_059833955.1 Vibrio sp. R15-SG3-ISO1A | reverse complement strand
TAAAATATCACCGGTCAGTAGGTAGGCGACGCTAAACGCAATGGTAAAGTGCAAGGCTGCGAATGTCAGTGTCTTTTTCATGGTGAAGTCCAATGCTCTGTCGTGTCGATAGAGATATTATTGATAATTATTTGCATTAAAGAAAATTGGACAATTCGATAAATTCAATAGGTAAAAACTATTGAATAAGCCGTCGTGACTCAGGGCTGGGAGTTGAACAGGGAAAGAAAAAGGGCGCTCTGTTGAGGGCCCTATTGATAAAAGGAGACGTCTCGCAACGCGGCGCGCCGGTTACGCGTTTGGCTTAACGACCATAACGTTAATCGGAGAGTTCTGTACGACTTTACTTGCCACAGAGCCTAGAACGACTTTATCGATTTTTGAACGCTTGTGGCTTGGCATGATGATGAGATCCGCCCCCAGTTTTTCAGCGTAGTCCAAAATGGTGCTATAGGGTTTACCTTCTGCCACATGGGCTTTGTACACCACATCTTCATCAATGTGCTGCGCCGCGAACTGCTTGAGTTGCGTTTCGACATCTTGCTTCATTTTCTTCGCCGCATCTTTGGGGAAGTAAGTGGCGACCATCGACATGTGAATACCCGGAAGCACGTTCAGCAGGTGAATTTCTGCGTTCGAGTGCTTCGCATGCCAGACTGCCAGTTCGACGGCTCGGTCACAAAAGCCTTTGTCATTGAGGTCAACGGGAACAAGAATTTGTTTGTACATGTTTAGTTCTCTGATTGATACCCGCTAAAGTCCGCGCTCGTTAGGAGCGCGGCTTTGCTTGGTATGAGTGTTATTAGGCGCCAAGCTGTTCCTTACGAGCTCGTTTTTTCTGGTTGAGACCCATGGCGATCAAAATAAGCAGAGCAGGGACAAATACCCACTCCTTCATTGGACGATCGGCATCCTGGACCACCCATTGGATCTCCCAATCGAAGTCAATGCCCGCCGATTCCGCTGGGCTGCCAAACTCGACCATATCAACAATCATTTTGCCCGCGTCTTCGGTTAACATCAGACCCATAGAGGCAAGGCGATCGTCCGCTGATTTCGCGTTATCTTCGAAAGGCAAGCGCACCGTCTTCTCAACGATATCCCCTTCCAGAGTTTCCCCTGAGACTCGTAATTCGAGCGATTCTCCCACTTTTAGTGTTTCAGTAATTTGAGCCACCTCAACACCCGGTGAAAGAACTTTCGCTGGGTACAACATATCCCACCAGAAACCCGGGCGGAAGAAGGAGAAGGTCAGCACCAGTAGCAGTACCGTTTCCCACCATTTGTTCTTGGTGAACCACCAACCTTGTGTCGCGGCGGAGAATATCAACATCGCAATAATGGAGGAGATGATGGTTAAGGCGAGATGCCACCAGGTATCAATCCCCATCAACAGCAGTTGCGTGTTGAAGATGAACATAAAAGGCAATATCGCGGTTCGAATATCGTAGGTAAAGCCTTGAATACCAGTACGGATAGGATCCGATTTGGCAATGGCTGCCGCTGCGAACGCCGCCAAACCGACCGGTGGCGTATCGTCGGCTAAGATGCCGAAGTAGAACACAAACAAGTGCACTGCGATCAATGGGATGATCAAACCGTGCTGCGCGCCCAAGGTAACGATAACGGGTGCCATCAGGGTAGAGACCACAATGTAGTTTGCCGTCGTCGGAAGACCCATGCCCAAGATCAAACTGATCAAGGCTGTAAACAGTAGCATCAAGATGATGTTACCGCCGGAGATGAACTCGACAAAGTCTGTCATGACGAGGCCAATACCGGTTAAGGTGACTACCCCGACGACCGTACCCGCTGCCGCCGTGGCGACGCCGATACCAATCATGTTACGCGCACCAGAGACGAGACTCTCAGCCAAATCGACGAAGCCTTCTTTTGCTGGCTCAAGCAGATTGCTTTGTTTCGCCATCAACGCCATTAATGGACGTTGGGTGATCAAAATAAAGATCATAAACACGGTTGCCCAGAACGCGGACAGACCCGGAGAGAAGCGCTCCACCGTCAAACACCACACTAGGACCACAATGGGTAGCAGGTAATGCAGGCCAGATTTCACCGTTGGGCCGGGATCGGGCACTTCGGTCAGTTCAGCATCAATCTCGATGGCGCCTTCGTGCGCGTACTTGGCGGAGATCTTAACCAAAGCCACGTAGGCGACCAGTAGGGCGACAGTGACAATCGGCGTCGCCGCAGCACCAAAGACATCCTTGGTCCAACCCACGCCGTAGTAAACCAAGGCACTGATGATACACAGCCCCAAAATGGTACCAGTAAACGACAGCAGGCTTTGAACTAAGGTCGGATTGTGACGACGAGGTAGACCTGTCATGCCCGCTTTACACGCTTCTAAGTGAACGATGTAAATCAGCGCAATGTAGGAGATCAGCGCCGGTAGCAGCGCTGCTTTGATCACTTCGACATAAGAGATCCCGACATATTCCACCATCAAGAATGCCGCCGCACCCATGATAGGTGGCGTCAACTGACCATTGGTCGAGGCAGCCACTTCCACGGCCCCGGCTTTGGTGCCAGGGAAGCCAACACGTTTCATCAGTGGGATGGTAAAGGTCCCCGTGGTCACTACGTTGGCAATCGAAGAGCCCGATACCAGACCTGAGAGGCCAGAAGCGACAACGGCGGCTTTTGCTGGGCCACCACGCATGTGACCAAGTAGCGAGAAGGCCACTTTAATAAAGTAAGCGCCAGCCCCAGCGCGCTCAAGCATGGCGCCAAAGAGGACGAAAAGGAAAACAAACGAGGTCGAGACGCCCAGTGCCACACCAAATACGCCTTCGGTGGTGAGCCAAAGGTGAGACATGGCTTTATTGAGGCTCGCCCCTTTGTGAGCGATGACATCTGGCATGTAAGGGCCGCCGAAGGTATAGAGTAAAAATACCGCGGCTACCGCCATCAATGGTGGCCCAAGTGCTCGGCGTGTCGCTTCAAGGAGCAAAATCATCCCAGTGACCGCGACCACAATATCTAATGTGGTCGGCGCGCCAGAGCGACCCGCGAGCTCGGTGTAGAACAAGTAGATGTAGGCAGCAGAAAAGCTGCCTGCCAGCGCCAATAACCAGTCCACCACGGGAATGGTATCGCGCGGAGAGTTTTTCATGGCCGGATAGGCAGTAAAGGCAAGAAAAACCGCAAACATGAGGTGAATGGAACGAGCTTCGGTGTCGTTCAGTACGCCAAAATTGAAAATAAACGGCAAAGGTGAGGCATACCAAAGTTGGAAGAGTGACCAACAAAGCGGCACAAACCATAAGATACGTCCGGCGATACCGCTAGGAGCACGCGCGCCAGTATCGGCTTGGGCAACCATTTCTTGCACATCAGGAGACGGAGTGGTTGTCTTCGACATGGTCTTTATCCTTGTTATAAATGATTCATTCGGTCACGACGTCAGTCGCAGTCAGAATCTTTATTGGCCTCTTTCAGTGTAGCGAAAAGAAGCCATATTGCTTTATTCCTGCCCACGCGCCGCCCAGCGTATTGGCATTGTGTGGGGAAGAGTGACCTTGATTGCATCGTCGACGTGCCATGCGCGGCGAGTTCTGCATTCTCAGTACCGTTGGGTTATTACTATAAAACGAAGAAGGGTTTCAAAAATGTGAAACCCTAAAAGAGACATTGGGAGCGGCCCTTATGCGGGCGCTACAAACCCGAGCGCCATGTCCCGGGTTTGTACAAAGTGGCTTACTTCAGTAGGCCAACTTCTTTGTAGTATTTCTCTGCACCTGGGTGAAGAGGGATAGAAAGACCAGCTTTTACCATGTCTTCTTTCTTCAGGTTTGCAAACGCAGGGTGTAGGCGCTTGAAGGTATCGAAATCTTCAAATACCGCTTTCGCTACGTTGTACGCGACGTCGTCAGACACGTTGGCTGTGGTCACCATAGTCGCTGCCACACCAAAACTGTTTACGTCGTTTTCAGTGCCGCGGTACATGCCGGCAGGTACTGTGCTGTATGCGTAGTAAGGGTTGTTTGCGACGATGGCATCGATTTTCTCGCCCGTTGCAGAAACTAGCTTCGCATCACATGATGTGGTCGCTTCTTTGATCGATCCATTTGGATGACCCACAACGTAAACGAACGCGTCAATTTTGTTGTCACACAGCGCTTGAGAACGCTCAGAGCCTTTTAGCTCAGACGCTAATTTGAAGTCCTCGTTGGTCCAACCCATGGCTTCCATGACCACACCCATGGTTGCACGGTCGCCAGAACCCGGGTTACCGATGTTGACGCGCTTACCTTTTAGGTCAGACACGTTGTCGATGCCCGCATCACTGCGTGCGATGATGTTAAATGGTTCGGTGTGTAGAGAGAACATAGCGCGTAAATCTTTGTACGGGCCTTGTTCAGCAAACTTACTTGTACCGTTGTAACCGTGATATTGCCAGTCAGACTGAACGATACCAAAATCCAGCTCACCAGCACGGATGGTGTTGACGTTGTAGATCGAACCACCGGTTGATTCTACAGAACAACGAATATTGTGTTCTTTACGGCCTTTGTTCACCAGTTTACAAATGGCGCCGCCCGTCGGGTAGTAAACACCCGTAACCGAACCTGTACCAATTGTGATGAACTCTTGTGCGTTAACGGCGCCAGCACCCATTACAGCAGCTGCAATCGCACCGACTTTAATAAGTTTGTTCAATGCCATGAATTTCCCTTCCTTATTCATTATTAGCCCCTTAGCAAGTGTAGTTGCTTTGGGCGTTTCCTCTTACTGGAAACGGCATCTTTTTCAATCCGTATGTTGAAAAAGTGGCTGAATAATACCAAAAAATTGGCACATAATTACACGTATGTTAACTAATGTAGCGATTTGGGCTGATTGTGAGGAGAATGTATAGGGATTGTTCTGTGATGATTTTTTCAGTAAATCAATTACTTACGGTTGCTTTGTCGTGATTGTTGGATTTTAATCAGGATGTGATGCAGATCACGCTGAATGAGCGTCAGCGCGATCATCAAAAGCGTCAATAATATGAAACGTTAGCCAGTGTACTCGAACAATTCGCACACTGATTTGAACAGTTGCTTGGTCGTGATGCTCAGTGTTGGGGTAATAAAGATGGTGTCATCACCGGCGACAACGCCCAAAATACCTTCTGCTTTGCCTAAAGAGTCCAATAAACGGGCAATCAGCTGCGCCGCGCCTGGGCCTGTGTGAATCACGACTAAGGCCTCGTTGTGATCGATATCGAGCACTAACTCACGCAGTGAGCTTGAAACGGTAGGGACACCCAGTTCGGCAGGCAAGCAGTAGACCATCTCCATTTTGGCGTTGCGAGTACGCACTGCGCCAAACTTAGTCAGCATCCGTGAGACTTTTGATTGGTTGATGTTGTCAAACCCTTCATTTTTCAGTGCATCAACGATGTCACCTTGCGAGCCAAATCGCTCTTCTTTCAATAGGGCTTTGAACGCTCTCACTAAGCTATCTTGTTTTTCTGAATGGCGCATGTTTCTTCCACCAGTAGTGTCTATACAGGAAGTGAATATTCTCGCATAGCTATGCAGTTATAGCTATGGAAAAGCTGAAATTCTGTCTAGCGTATCACTGTAAACTGGCGAAAAACGCCAAGGACAAAAGAGGGCTTAACCCTTTGTCATACAAGGTAGAACAGGGGATAATGCGCGTGAAATTTGTAGCACGTTAATGGTGGATTGCGCAAGGTCGCAAAGCTGACGTTAATTGATTGTAATCAGGATGTGATTGGTTTAGCTTGGACACACCTGAGTACAGAATACCCTACAAGATACATATAAGAGATCCATCTCAAGGAGAACTACAATGAAAGTAGCTGTTATTGGTGCCGCTGGTGGCATCGGTCAAGCCCTAGCCCTTTTACTGAAAAACCGCCTTCCTGCAGGCTGCGATCTGGCTTTGTATGACATTGCGCCAGTGACGCCGGGTGTAGCTGCGGATCTAAGCCACATCCCAACGCCTGTGTCTATCAAAGGTTACGCCGGTGAAGATCCAACACCTGCACTTGAAGGTGCCGATGTTGTTCTTATTTCTGCAGGTGTGGCTCGTAAGCCAGGTATGGATCGCGCCGATTTGTTTAACGTCAACGCAGGTATCGTTAAGTCGTTGGCAGAAAAGATCGCGGTGGTCTGCCCGAAAGCCTTAGTGGGCATCATCACTAACCCAGTGAATACGACAGTGCCTATCGCAGCTGAAGTGCTTAAAAAAGCGGGCGTGTACGACAAGCGTCGTCTGTTTGGTGTAACGACACTGGACGTGATTCGCTCTGAAACCTTCGTGGCTGAATTGAAAGACAAAGATCCAGGTCAAGTGCGTGTACCGGTGATCGGTGGACACTCTGGCGTGACGATTCTTCCACTACTGTCTCAAGTGGAAGGTGTGGAATTTAGCGCCGAAGAAGTGGCCGCTCTCACCAAACGCATTCAAAACGCAGGTACAGAAGTGGTTGAAGCGAAAGCGGGTGGCGGTAGCGCAACGCTCTCTATGGGCCAAGCTGCGTGTCGTTTCGGCCTTGCGTTGGTGAAAGCACTGCAAGGTGAAGAAGTCATCGAGTACGCGTACGTTGAAGGTGATGGTGAGCACGCCCCATTCTTTGCTCAACCAGTGAAACTGGGTAAAGAGGGTGTTGAAGAAGTGCTTAGCTACGGTGCGCTCAGTGCGTTTGAGAAAGACGCGCTTGACGGCATGCTAGAGACACTAAACGGTGATATCCAAACCGGTGTTGAGTTCGTGAAATAACGACCAACCACTCTGATTTGAGCGGCCTCCTTGTGAGGCCGTTTTTATTTGTCGCGTCTGACGGTGATCCTGACGATGGCACTTCTCGTAAACAGGCAAAAAAGAGGAGTCACCCAATGGACGTGTGTCAAGTTACAAAAGGTATGATGGTCGAATGCGCTGAGGGGCGAGGCGAAGTTTTGGTGGTCGACAGACAGACTAACATCGCCTTAATCCAAGATCCAAAGTCAGGCTTTCAGTTCGCGGCGCTGGTGAGTGATCTCGCCAATGTGCGAGAGTCGTACGGCGAATGAATGACGCGCTTGGGGAAGGGCCCATCTTCTCCCTTACTTAATCTTGCTAATCAACCTCTCTTGCCGAGCAATATCTACGGACAATAAAAGCGAAAAAGCGAGCCGGGTTAGGCTCGCTTTTTGTTTAGAGTTCCTCAGGTTAGAGTCCCCTAAGGCAACCTGAACATTGCCGTTATTTGCGCACCGCAATCGCTTCGATTTCAATGCCGACATCTTTGGGTAGACGTGCCACTTCTACACAAGAGCGTGCAGGGTAGTTGGCGACGTTGTGCTCATCAAAAAACTGACCGTACACTTCGTTCACCGTACCAAAATCGTTCAAATCTTTGACAAACACCGTCATCTTCACGATATCTGAAACCGTCAAGCCTGATGCTTCTACCACGGCTTTGACGTTTTCTAGTGATTGGCGTGCTTGAGCGGCAATATCTTCTGCGACCTCACCGGTTGCAGGATTGACTGGGATTTGTCCAGAGGTCAGAACCATGTTGCCAAGGTCAACGCCTTGTACGTATGGGCCAATCGCTGCTGGTGCTGATTCTGTATGAAGTACTTTGGTCATGTCTCTCTTCCTGAATGAGTGTTTAGCTGATGAGATAGTAACGCTTACAGGGCCGAGTGCTCGACGAGTGAGGCGTTCGCTTAATAGAGCAGTGTGCCGTGAATCCCTTGATGGGTAAAGAAAAATGAAGAGTAAAGAAAAAATGAAAGGTAAAGAAAAAATGAAAGGTAAAGAAGCATCCCCGCAGCGGCGGGGATGAAATGGGTCTGTGGAGAGTGAGCTTAGCGCTCAGTGACCACTTCGCGTGAGAACACTTTTTCACAGTACTTACACTTAAGGCGAAACTCGTCTTTTTTCTCAATTACCGCGAAACTGCTTTCTACCGGTTCATTGTGGGTAATGCAGTTGCTGTTCGGGCAGGCAAACACATTGTTGACTTGACGTGGAAGCTCAAGAGCGAGCTTTTTCACTACGCGGTAATCTTCAATCTGATTGACGGTTGCATGAGGGGCGTACAGCGCCAGTTTATTGGCTTGCTCTTCGCTGATAAAGACGTTTTCAATCTTGAGCAGATCTTTATGGCCCAGTGCGGAGGAAGGGAGGTTCAACCCAACCGTCACGCGTTGGTTTGACTCATCCATTGAAAATAGCTTCAGGACCTTGATGCCCATTTTCGCGGGAATGTGGTCAATCACGGTGCCGTTTTTGATGGCTTCAACTTGCAACTGTTTTTCTTTTGCCATGATGGGAGTCTCCTGCGATTAAAGGTCTGGATTAAGGACAAGGGCGAGTAGCGCTTCACGAGCGTAAACGCCGTTTTCAGCTTGCTCGAAGTAGTACGCGTGGGGTGTTTTATCGACATCCACGGTGATTTCGTCGACGCGTGGCAGTGGGTGAAGCACTTTCAAGTTGTCACGTGCACCTTCAAGCATGGCTGCCGTTAAGATGTAGGCCGATTTGATGTGGGCGTATTCAGACTCATCAAAGCGCTCTTTTTGCACGCGTGTCATGTACAGCACATCCAGCTCAGGGATGACACTTTCCATATCGGTATGAAGGCTAAATCGAATACCGGCTTCTTCGAGCTCTTCGCAGATGTAATCAGGCATCGCTAACGCTTCAGGTGCAATAAAGAAGAAGCGAACGTTATCAAATTTCGCCAGCGCTTGAGTCAGCGAGTGTACAGTGCGGCCATATTTAAGATCACCGACGAAGGCAACGTTGAGGTTGTCTAAGCGGCCTTGGGTTTCGGCAATCGAGAAGAGATCGAGCAAAGTTTGCGTCGGGTGCTGGTTGGCACCATCGCCTGCATTGATCACAGGTACACCTCTAGAAAACTCCGACGCCAGACGCGCCGCGCCCTCTTGAGGATGGCGCATCACAAAGGCATCCACATAAGAAGAGATGACCTGCACGGAGTCAGCCAGGGTTTCGCCTTTTTTCGCCAGAGAGGTGTTGCCACCATTATCAAAGCCGATCACGTCGCCACCAATACGTTGAATCGCGGTCTCAAATGAGAGTCGAGTGCGTGTCGAGGGTTCAAAGAAGCAGCTCGCGACCACTTTATTTTTGATTAAATCTGGGTTTGGCTCAGCTTTGAGTTGACCTGCGGTTTTGACAATCAATTCCAGCTCTTCACGTGAAAGCTCAGGAATGGAGATAATGTGCTTGTTGTAAAGCGAGTTTGTCATAATCATCTTCCCAGTTGTATGCGTTAGGCATGAATAATAAGTGTTAGGCATAAAAAAGCCCCCCATAACGGGAGGCTTTACAAATCAATGAAGATAGAGAAACGTCGCATCAATAAGCCATTTTGCTTATGTGCAGTAACACGCTTTGTAACACACCAACGACGTGACATATTTCACTATCTCCAGACAAATTGCCGAGCATTATACGCCGAACTTTGCGCAGAGCAAGCGATTGCATCGCGGTTTTTTGTGTCGATCTGTGTTCGATACTAGCTACCCAATGTGGCAACCATCACAGCCTTAATGGTGTGCATTCGGTTTTCTGCCTCATCGAAGACGATCGAGTGCTCAGATTCAAACACCTCCTCGGTCACTTCGAGGCCGTTCATGCCATATTTCTCGGCCACTTGTTTGCCAATGGTGGTCTCATCGTTGTGAAAAGCGGGCAGGCAGTGCATGAATTTGACGTGCGGGTTGCCGGTCTTTTCAAGCGTTGCCGCATTGACTTGATACGGGGTCATTTTGGCCACGCGTTCATCCCACGCTTCAGGCGCTTCACCCATCGACACCCAAACGTCGGTGTAAAGGAAATCACAACCTTCCACGCCTTGCGCCACATCTTCGGTCAATGTGATGCGTGCCCCTGTTTGCGCAGCGATGGTTTGGCAAGTGTCCACCAACTCAGCCTCGGGCCAAAAATCTTTCGGTGCGACTAGGCGAATGTCCATACCCATTTTGGCTGCTCCAACCATCAAAGAGTTGCCCATGTTGTTGCGTGCATCACCGAGGTAAGCAAAGCGCATTTGGTGCAACTGTTTTCCTCGCCCATGTTCGAGCATGGTAAGAAAGTCGGCCAAAATTTGCGTCGGGTGAAACTCATCGGTCAAACCATTCCAAACTGGTACCCCAGCGTATTGACCCAGCTCTTCGACGATCGCTTGACCAAAACCGCGATATTCAATGCCATCGTACATGCGACCCAGTACGCGCGCGGTGTCTTTCATTGACTCTTTATGGCCAATCTGTGAACCCGATGGGCCGATGTAAGAGACTTGCGCGCCTTGATCAAACGCGGCGACTTCAAACGCGCAGCGAGTTCGTGTCGATGACTTTTCAAAGATAAGGGCAATGTTTTTACCCACGAGCTTCTTTTGCTCCGTCCCGGCATATTTCGCTTTTTTTAAATCCGCAGAAAGGTCGAGCAAAAATTGGATCTCTTTGGGGGTAAAATCAAGCAGCTTGAGAAAGTTACGATTACGAAGATTAAAAGCCATACACCAGTCCTTGAATCGGTATTCATTATTTGCCAATAGTTAAACATATCTGACGGTTGTTTGTGAATAATTATTTTAAAAATAAAGCGAGATATAGATAATATCCCGCTTTTTGTGACTATTAATGCTTAATGTGGTTGTGAGTGACAGGGCGGCTTAGCGAGGTTACAAGTTCTCTTCCGCAAATTCTGCCAAGCGACTGCGCACCACACCGTTGAGGTGAATATTGGCGCTGCCTTCAAAGTTTTTAAATCGCTCGACCATGTAGGTGAGCCCCGAGGTCACCGGCGTGAGGTAGTGGGAGTCAATCTGCGCTAAGTTACCGGAGCAGACAATTTTCGTCCCTTCGCCACAACGGGTGATGATGGTTTTGATTTGAGACGCCGTTAGGTTTTGGCACTCATCCAACAGCACGAACGCATTCTGAATGGAGCGTCCGCGCATAAAGTTGATCGATTTGAACTGGATGTTGGCTTTGTCGCAAATGTACTTGAGCGATCCCTCCGTACAGTGATCATGTTTGTGCAGCGCTTCCAAGGTATCGGTAACCGCCGCAAGCCAAGGCATCATCTTCTCTTCCTCGCTGCCGGGCAAGAAGCCGATTGACTCGCCAATATCGGGCGTATTTCGGGTGACGATGATTTTATCAAACATACCTTTTTCGATAGTCTGCTCAAGTGCACTGGCCAGCGCCAACAAGGTTTTCCCGCTGCCCGCAGAGCCCGTCAAGATGACCAAATCGATATTGGGATCGAGCAGCGCATCAAGGGCCATGCCTTGGTAAATGTTTTTTGGAGTGATGTCCCACGCCTTACGGTGCATCAACCGCTCCCGGCTGAGATCTTTAATGGTGATCTTGTCGCTAGTGATGTCCTCGACTCGACCGGCAAAGTCGCTCGAATCGTCCAAGACATATTGATTAATGTAAGTGGGTTCAAACGGCTCGCGCGGCAATGTGTGGTAAGTGCGGCCGTGAATGGTTTGGCTGTCGACTTCATCGACCTTGCTCCAAAACTCCCCTTCGATCTGTTGGTAACCTTTGGTGAGGTATTGGACATCATCGATCAGTTGGTCGGTGCGATAGTCCTCAACAAAACGTACTCCCGCCCCTTTGGCGCGTAAACGCATGTTGATGTCTTTGGTAATGAGGATCACTTCTCGCGGCGCACGCTTGTTTTGTAAGTAGAGCACGGCGTTGAGAATGCGGTTATCACCGGCTTTGTCTGCGAAGGCTTTGACGGTTTCTTGCAGTTCGAAATCCGCCAAAATGGCGATGTGACCAGTGCTTTCTTTATCGCGGTTGATGGGGATGCCTTCTGATATTTCATCGGGCGTGGCGTCTTTAAACAGTGCTTCGAGCGCGCGAATGGCGACGCGGGCGTCGCGAGCCACATCGCGTTTGCTGTCTTTGATTTTATCGAGCTCCTCGAGGACCGTCATCGGTATGACGACATCGTGCTCTTGGAATGAGTAGATTGCGTGAGGTTCATGAAGAAGGATGTTGGTGTCTAAAACGAATAGTTTCCGTTCCGTATCACCCATAAGCGTCTCCTTGCCGCAGCGCGGCTTGCTTACCTGTCATACGCAGCACGGCGTGTGCGCCATGTCAGGTGTATCCTCATCGTGTGAGGTAACTTGCAGTCATTTTGCAGTGACACCTTCAGTGAGCAGGAAGCTGACATGGCTTAGTCGTTGCCCTGTCGATTCAACATGCCGCCTAACAAGGCGTCGCTACAAACCCGAGTGGATCATCAACGTAGTGAGTCAGCGTTTTTCGTGCTGACCGTTTGGTTCACTGTACCGCTCTCTCGATGGATTGCATTTCTTGTGCCGTGTTAGGGGTAAAGCCAAGAAAGTGCCAAGGTACTAACCCATTGTCAGAGATGCGCCTGCCCTTAAAGTATAAGTCAGTTTCCATCTCCTCTACTTTAGAAATGCCACTTCTTTTTTACACTTTGATGTCAGCCAGAAAGTGGCAAAAAATTTGTTGAGAATTGAGGTGTTTGTGCGTGACCAATATCACAGCTTCGAGTACCATTAGCGACCTTTTTTATGTGTGGCTGGAAAAGGCTTGAGTCCTGTTCTAGCGGCGCATTGGGGGCAGATCTTGATTGTTGGTTGGGATGATGAGAATCATTGTCTACACTATCATCAATAAGCCGCACCCCGACTCACAACAGACCGATTGAAAGAGGTAGTCGATAGATGACATTTGCTTTGGGCCAGCGTTGGATCAGCGATACAGAGAGTGATTTAGGTTTAGGTACTGTAGTCGCACTGGATGCTAGAACGGTCACATTGATGTTTGCCGCATCCGAAGAGAATCGCGTGTACGCGCGCAATGATGCGCCGGTGACTCGTGTGACGTTTAACCCAGGGGATGTTGTGGATAGCCAACAAGGGTGGTCATTGCGTATTGAGCAAGTGGTTGAAGAGCAGTCGCTGCTGACCTACATCGGTACGCGTGAAGACAACGATGAGAAAGACGTCGAGCTGCGTGAAATCATGCTCAGCAACCAGATTCGTTTTAATAAACCTCAAGATAAGCTGTTTGCTGGTCAAATCGATCGTATGGACAACTTTGTGCTCCGTTATCGTGCACTGATGAACCAATATGAGCAGCACAAGAGCCCAATGCGCGGCTTATGTGGTATGCGTGCGGGCTTGATCCCTCATCAGCTTTACATCGCCCATGAAGTGGGGCGTCGTCACGCGCCGCGCGTGTTGTTGGCCGATGAAGTGGGCCTAGGTAAAACCATTGAAGCGGGCATGATCATCCATCAGCAAGTGCTGGCGGGTCGCGCGGAACGCATTTTGATCGTGGTGCCAGAAACGCTTCAGCATCAATGGTTGGTGGAGATGATGCGTCGATTCAATCTGCATTTCTCTATCTTTGATGAAGAGCGTTGCATTGAAGCGTTCGCGGAAGCCGATAATCCATTCGATACCCAGCAATATGTGCTGTGTTCACTCGATTTTCTACGCAAGAGCCGTAAGCGCTTCGAGCAAGCGCTTGACGCCGATTGGGATCTCTTAGTGGTCGATGAAGCGCACCATTTAGAGTGGAGCCCAGAGCAACCGAGCCGTGAATATCAGGTGATTGAAGGCTTGGCTGCGCGTACACCTGGTGTACTCCTGCTCACCGCGACACCTGAACAGCTAGGTCGTGAAAGCCATTTTGCACGCTTGAGATTGCTCGACTCGGATCGCTTCTTTGACTATGAAGAGTTTGTCAAAGAAGAGCAGCAATACGCCCCGGTGGCCGATTCGGTCAGCGCTCTGTTCTCTGGCGAATCCTTGGCGGATGAGGCGAAAAACCAGATCACCGAGCTCTTATCTGAGCAAGATGTTGAGCCACTGTTTCGTATTATCGAGAGCAACAGTGACGACCAGGCGATTGCCGCCGCACGTCAAGAGTTGATTGATAATTTGATGGATCGTCATGGTACGGGGCGCGTGCTGTTTCGTAACACGCGTGCGGCGATCAAAGGCTTCCCAGTGCGTAATGTGCATTTGGTGCCGATGCCGATTCCGAGCCAATACACCACGGCGATGCGTGTCTCTGGCATGATTGGCGGTAAGATGAGCCCAGAAGCGCGTGCGCTGAAAAATCTCTACCCTGAAGAGCTGTTCCAAGAGTTTGAAGGTGACGAATCGAGCTGGTGGCAGTTTGATAGTCGCGTTGATTGGTTACTTGAGAAGATCACGCAAAAACGCAGTGAAAAGGTGTTGGTGATCGCCTCTCGCGCCAGTACGGCGTTGCAATTGGAACAAGCGCTGCGCGAGCGTGAAGGCATCCGTGCCACGGTATTCCATGAAGGTATGTCGATTTTAGAGCGCGACAAAGCGGCGGCGTACTTTGCTCAAGAAGAGGGAGGCGCACAGGTTCTCATCTGTAGCGAAATTGGCTCTGAAGGGCGCAACTTCCAGTTCGCGAACCAACTGGTGATGTTTGATTTGCCGTTCAACCCAGACTTACTGGAGCAACGCATCGGTCGCTTAGACCGAATTGGCCAGCAGCGTGATATTGATATTCATATCCCTTACCTTGAAGGCACCTCGCAAGCGATTTTGGCGCGTTGGTTTAATGAAGGTTTGAATGCGTTTGCCCAAACCTGCCCAACGGGTCGCATGGTCTACGACAAGGTGTCGGATGCGCTGATTACTATGTTGGCTAGTGGGGATACCAGTGAGTTGGATGACGTGATTGCTCAATCTGCGGCAATGAACAAAGCGCTCAAAGCGGAGCTGGAGCAAGGGCGTGACCGTCTGCTTGAAATGCACTCGCACGGCGGTGAGAAAGCGCAAGCGATTGTCGATACGATTGCCGCGACCGATGGCGATACGAATCTTGTCACGTTCGCCTTGAGCCTGTTTGATACCATTGGTATTAACCAAGACGACAAAGGCGAAAATGCGCTCGTGGTCACCCCTTCTGAGCACATGATGGTGCCCAGTTACCCAGGGCTGCCATACGAAGGCGCAACCATCACCTTTGACCGTGATACGGCGCTGTCTCGTGAGGACATGCACTTTATCAGCTGGGAACACCCGATGATTCAAGGCGGTATTGATCTGCTGATGAGTGAGGGCGTGGGGACCAGTGCGGTGTCACTGCTGAAAAACAAAGCTTTGCCTGTAGGGACGCTGCTGCTTGAACTGATCTACAAAGTGGATGCGCAAGCGCCCAAACGTACTGGCATCAGCCGTTTCTTACCGACCACGCCGATTCGCATCATGCTTGATGGCAAAGGCAATGACTTATCGGCGCAAGTGGAGTTTGATAGTTTCAACCGTCAGCTTAGCCCGGTCGGCCGTCATATTGCGGCCAAGCTGGTCTCTTCGGTACAGGCACAGGTACATCAACTGATTGCCGCAGGTGACAAGCTGGTGGTCGAAAAAGTGGAAGCTGTACGCGAGCAAGCGCAGAAAGAGATGCAATCGAGCCTAAATGGCGAGCTTGAGCGTTTGCAGGCGCTCAAAGCGGTGAACCCGAACATTCGTGATGAAGAGATTGAAGCGATTGATGAGCAGATTACCGCGCTGACCGGTTACATCCGCCAAGCGCAATACCAGCTCGACTCACTGCGTATGATTGTCGTCGCGCACAACTAAGTGATCGCAACGCGAGTAACGTATTAGTACAAGGCCCTCAACGTTGAGGGCCTTTTTGATCGTTAATAAAGATGACGAAACCGATGACTAAAGAAGCCATTTCCACCAAATAAAGACCGCCAAAAAGCCGAACAGATAAATCAGACCGGCGATGGAGAGCCCCTTTAGAGAGGACGTCATTGCGAGCGGCTTAGGCAGATCGGTTTTGGTCACCAAAATGTAGTTGAGTAAACCGAAAAATGGAGTCGTAACAAAGGCAAGGATCATCGCAAAATTGAGCATTGGCAGTAGCGCTTTGGCCCAAAACAAGATGATGGCAAGGGCTGCTGCAGAGATGATCACCATCCAAGTCAGCGTCACGCCGTTTTTCATTTCTGGTTGCTTTTGCACTAAACGTTGAGATTCAGACAACACACGCGCATAACCGTCAATCACGGTGATCGTACTACCAAAAATACAGAAGAACGCAATCACAGCAATCAAGTAGCGAGACCACTCACCAATGGTCGAAGCATAGAGCCCTACCAGTTGATGCGAGAAGCCGACGCCAGAGCTTGAAAGCTCCACGCCTGTCCCATGCAGCACCAAAGCGCCCAAGGAAAGAAAGACAATCGCCAGCAGCGCAGTCCCTATGTAGCCCACGTTGAAATCAAACAGCGCAGAGCGCGGCGTGACGGTTTGCTGCTTGCACTGACTTTTTAGCCACATTGAGGTGATACTGGAAATTTCAATCGGTGCTGGCATCCAGCCCATGGTCACAACGAGAAATCCGATTGCGGCTAATGTCCAAGGCGATGGGGATTCAAAGCCCACGACGGGCTCGGCAGGTTTACCCAATGCGATGCACACCGCAAGCAGTGTGGCAATGGTTAGAACCGCCATGATGGTTTTCGATAACGCATCCAACGCCTTGTAGTGGCCGGCAAATAAAATCGCTAAACAGGTGGTCAGCACAAGGATGCTGAGCACGGGCATCGAGAGATCAAAGGGTACGAAATAGGCGAGCAAGCTAGCGCTAAACATCAGCAGTGCAGCGGTGTTGACCACTGCGGAGACCGCACTTAAACCGACAAACAGCCACAAGTATGGTTTGCCAAGTTTTGAGTAGCCTTCGACTAAACTGGTGCCGGTGCCCATAGTGTATTGCACACCGGCGCGAAAAAACGGGTATTTGAATACGTTGACGAGCAAAATGAGCGCCGCCAGCTGCCAGCCATAAATGGCGCCCGCTTTGGTGGAGGCGACTAAGTGAGAGCCACCGACAGCAGCGGCGGCCATCATAATGCCTGGGCCTAATGAGCGAATAAGGTGGGCTAACGAGAAACGCGCCTTCGGGGGCGCTGAAGTGATACTTTCCATACTACGGCCTATGGGTGAAATGTTGTGTTTTATTGTATTTATTACCTGTCAAGGTTATTAAGGAATAACACATTTGCTTTGTCTGTCATAGATTTTTTACACTTTGAGTGAAACTTTCTTTTCAAGCGTGAATAATCGACAAAAATGCCAGACTGGTGCCCTTGCGAGTGGCTTCGGGTATACTTCGCCCGAATTCATAGTAGTTGAGAGTGTTTATGGCCATGCTGGAGTACAACCCACCAAGGGAGCCTTGGGTGGAGGTTGTTTTTGAAGATGAACATATCCTTGCGGTCAATAAGCCGTCAGGGCTGCTGTCTGTACCTGGCCGCGATCCTGCTCATCGCGACAGCATGTGGTCACGACTGCAAGAGACGCACCCAGATATTCAGGTGGTGCATCGCTTAGATATGTCCACTTCCGGCCTAATGGTATTAGCAAAAAACAAACTCGCAGAAAGTGCGTTAAAGAAGCAGTTTCAGTTTCGTCTCACACACAAAGTCTACTATGCACGAGTATGGGGAGAGGTGAGTGAGCAAGAGGGCGTCATTGATCTGCCGCTGATTTGTGACTGGCCAAATCGCCCGCGGCAAAAAGTGTGTTTAGAGACAGGTAAACCGTCAAAAACCTTATACCAAGTGGCGAAACGAGAAGAGAAAACCACCATCGTGCGCTTGTTGCCGGTGACGGGGCGCTCTCATCAACTGCGCGTTCATATGCAAGCGCTCGGCCACCCGATTGTCGGTGATGAGTTCTACTCCAGTGGTGAGGCGCTGCTCTGTTCGGATCGCTTAGCCCTTCACGCGGCAGAGTTGAGCTTTTATCATCCACGCAGTCATTGGCTGAAAAGTATTTTTGTTCCTTGTGACTTCTATCCCGAGGCACAAGAGATGCTGTTTGATTATTTCGATCCTGTGCGAAAATTACCCGACTATAAAACACTGCCCAAACCATAATCGGTGACACAGAGTGGGCAGTTGAAGGAGACCTTATGCTGCCCAACCTTGTTTTTCTCGACAGAGCCACCATTCCAAGTCAAATCACCTTGCCAGCTCCTCGCCATCCGCACGTTTGGCAAGCATATGATTTCACCGCACCAGAACAAGTGGTCGAGCGCCTGCAAGGCGCCACTGTCGCGATCACCAATAAGGTGGTACTCGATGAAGCGGTGCTTGCGCAGCTTCCATCACTCAAACTCATCGCCGTCTCGGCGACAGGATACAATAACCTTGATATTGAAGCGTGTCGCCGCTTGGGCATTGCTGTGACCAACGTTCAAGGTTACGCCACCCAATCGGTACCTGAGCACGTGCTGGGTATGATCTTTAGCTTGAGTCGTCACCTCAGTGCCTACCATCACGACATTGCCCAAGGGGAGTGGCAGCGCAACAAGCAGTTCTGCTTTTTTACCCACCCGATAAGGGATGTAGCGGGGACAACCCTTGCGATTGTGGGCGGCGGGGCATTAGGACGGGCCACCGCGCAACTGGCCAGTGCGGTCGGTATGCACGTGATCTTTGCTGAGCGTAAGGGGGAACATCAGTGCCGTGAGGGCTATGTCCCGTTTGAGGCGGCGCTTTCTCAAGCGGATGTGGTGAGTTTGCACTGTCCACTGAGTGATGAGACCTTTCACCTCATCGGTGAGCCAGAGCTGGGCTTGATGAAATCGAGCGCGATATTGATCAATACTGGGCGAGGGGGATTGGTTGATGAACAGGCATTGGTGTCGGCGTTGACGTCTGGTCAGATAGGGGCGGCGGGGGTCGATGTGTTCACGAGTGAGCCAGCCGATGAGAGTAACCCTTTGTTGGCGAATATTTCGCTCCCAAACCTGCTGCTTACACCACACGTTGCTTGGGGTAGCGACTCCGCGATTCAGAAACTCGCCGACATTCTTATTGATAACATCGACGCATTTCTTGACGGTCGAGAGCAAAATCGCGTGGTGTGATTTACTCGCTGCTGCTGGCCTTTAATTGACTCAAGCCTTGATTGAATACACGCAGCAGCTTTTCTCCATCGGGGTGCGCTTTGGAGAACATCAAATAATTACTATTAGTCAAAAATGGCTTAGGGTGAAAACTGATCAGAGCCTGGGTTTCATAGGGGAGTTTGTTGAGCGTAAATAGACCGATGTGTTTCTCTTCTGGCACGAGCTCAACCCGGCGATATTTGAGAAATTGAAACGCTTTGGTAGGGTCGGCGACCCGATACATGGTGACATGCCCATCCTCGATCAGTGCATCCAGTTCTTCACCATAGCTGTAGCCCAGCCCACCGCCAAGGTGTTTACCCTCTAAATCTTCTAAACGCTGCCAAGAAAAGTCATCACTTTTGCGATGAAAAAAAACAAATTCCTCCTGTGCCACTGGTTCGCTGAAATAAAAATGTTCGGTTCTCTCTTGGGCAAACATCCAGATCGCGGTGGCGACAAATTCGCCTTCACTCGCTTCTTTGTAGGCCCGTTTCCAAGGAAAGAAGTGAAATTCGACTTGATAGCCTTGTGTCGCAAACGCCTGCTCAATGGTCTTTCCGACAAATCCGAATTCTTCTAACTCTTGGCCAATAAAAGGTGGCCACTCACCTGCGGCAATTTTGACAATCTTATTGTCTTCATCATTATTCACTTCACCATTATTGGTTTCTGCCGTGGCGTCGACACTCACGGCGAACCACAATGCGAACAGGGCACTAGAAAGGGATACTGCGAGCGCGCGCACAAGTCACTCCTTTGTCGCTTTTACTTTAACTTTAGTTCTCAGCCGATAAAGAGCAAGACATAAAAAAGGCTGGTCATCATGACCAGCCTCCCAGACTTGATTTATGCACTTACAGTGCGGCAATCGTCGTTTTTTGCTCTTCAAGCTTCACGAGCGTTTCTTTGTAGCCTTCTAGCTTCTCACGCTCTTTAGCCACCACCGCTTCTGGTGCTTTAGCCACGAACCCTTCGTTACCTAGCTTGCCTTCAATGCGTTTGATTTCGCCTTGTGTCTTTTTGATTTCACCATCGAGGCGAGCAAGCTCGGCGTCTTTGTCAATTAGACCCGCCATTGGGATCATTAGCTCCGACTTAGCGACGAGTGCCGTTGCACAAGCTGGTGTTTCTTCACCCGCTTCCAGTACACGTACAGACTCAAGCTTCGCCAGAGAAACAAGAACTTGCTTGTTCGCTTCTAGACGAGCTGCGTCTTCCGCGTTTGCGGCTTTTAGCATCACTTCAAGCGGCTTACCTGGGTTGATGTCGTACTCCGCACGTAGGTTACGGATACTAGTGATGAATGACTTCACCCACTCGATGTCATCAAGAGCTGCTTGGTTGAAGTTCGCTTCGTCGAACTGAGGAAGCGCTTGAAGCATGATCGTCTCACCTTCAACACCATCAACCAGTGGTTTAACGCTCTGCCAGATAGTTTCTGTGATATATGGGATCACTGGGTGCGCAAGACGAAGTGTCTTCTCTAGAACGGTGATCAGCGTGCGGCGAGTACCACGTTGCTGAGCTTCGTTACCTTTCCAAAGCACTGGCTTAGTGAGCTCTAGGTACCAGTCACAGAATTGGTTCCAGATGAATTCGTAAATCGTGTTTGCTGCCATATCCAGACGGAAGTTATCAATGTGACTATTGAACTCTTTCGCCGCTAGCTCAAACTGAGACTCGATCCATTTGTCTGCGAGTGAGTACTCGATCTCACCTGCCTGTTCGTTAGATGAATGGAAGCCACAATCCTGATCTTCTGTATTCATCAGCACGTAACGGCTCGCGTTCCATAGCTTGTTACAGAAGTTACGGTAACCTTCCAGACGCTTCATATCCCAGTTGATGTCACGACCCGTTGAAGCCATAGCAGCAAGCGTGAAGCGCAGTGCATCCGTACCGTAGGGTTCGATACCGTTTTCAAACGTCTTACGCGTGTTCTTCTCGATCTTCGCGGCAAGTTGAGGCTGCATCATGTTACCGGTGCGCTTCTCAACTAGAGACTCAAGGTCGATGCCGTCAATCATGTCGATTGGATCAAGCACGTTACCCTTAGACTTCGACATCTTGTCGCCGTTTTCATCACGGATGAGACCCGTTACGTAAACCGTCTTGAATGGCACTTGTGGCTTGCCGTTTTCATCTTTACAGAAGTGCATAGTCATCATGATCATGCGAGCAACCCAGAAGAAGATGATGTCGAAACCGGTGACCAGCACATCTGAAGGGTGGAATGTTTTCAGATCATCTGTGTTTTCAGGCCAGCCTTGTGTGCCAAACGTCCACAAGGCAGAAGAGAACCAGGTATCCAGTACGTCGTCATCTTGGCGCAGTACCACAACCGGTGCTAGGCCGTTCTTCTCACGCACTTCGTCTTCAGTGCGACCAACGTAGACATTGCCGTCGTTGTCGTACCATGCAGGGATACGGTGCCCCCACCATAGCTGACGAGAGATACACCAGTCTTGAATGTCACGCATCCAAGAGAAGTACATGTTTTCGTATTGCTTAGGTACGAATTGGATTTCGCCGTCTTCTACTGCTTTAGTTGCGGTTTCTGCAAGAGGAGCAGTACGCACATACCATTGGTCGGTCAGCATCGGTTCGATGACCACGCCGCCACGGTCGCCGTATGGCACGGTGAGGTCGTGGTCTTTGATTTCGTCGAGCAGGCCAATCTCTTCAAATTCCGCTACGATGGCTTTACGCGCGGCAAAACGCTCCAACCCTTGGTATTTAGCCGGGATCTCTGTTGAGTATGCATCGCTCGCTTCGCCATTCGTGTTAAACACTTCGGCTGCGTCACGGATGTTGGCATCAAAGGTGAGGATGTTGATCATCGGTAGCTGGTGGCGCTTACCCACTTCGTAGTCGTTGAAGTCGTGCGCAGGGGTGATTTTCACACAGCCTGTGCCTTTCTCCATGTCCGCGTGCTCATCACCGACGATAGGGATGCGGCGGTCAACGATAGGAAGAAGGATCTCTTTACCGATCAAGTCTTTGTAGCGAGGATCTTCTGGGTTCACCGCAACGCCCGTATCACCCAGTATCGTCTCTGGACGAGTGGTAGCGACAACGATGTAGTCTTTGCCGTCTGCCGTTTTCACCCCATCCGCTAGTGGGTAGCGGAAGTGCCACATGTGGCCTTTTTTATCTTTGTTTTCAACTTCAAGATCAGAAATTGCGGTATGCAGTTTAGGATCCCAGTTAACCAGACGCTTACCACGGTAGATGAGGTCATCCTCGTAGAGGCGCACGAACACTTCTTGAACGGCGTTTGATAGGCCGTCATCCATAGTGAAACGTTCACGGTCCCAGTCGACAGAAGCACCTAGGCGACGCAGCTGTTTAGTGATGGTGCCACCTGATTCGCCTTTCCATTCCCAGATTTTGTCGATGAACGCATCACGGCCGTAATCGTGCTTGGTTTTGCCTTCTTCTGCCGCGATCTTACGCTCAACCACCATCTGTGTGGCAATACCCGCGTGGTCAGTACCGACTTGCCAAAGGGTGTTCTTGCCCTTCATACGTTCGGCACGGATCAAGGTATCCATGATGGTGTCTTGGAATGCGTGGCCCATGTGAAGGCTACCGGTGACGTTCGGTGGCGGGATCATGATGCTGTATGATTCTTTCGTCGTGTCGCCGTGCGGCTTAAAGTAGCCTTTTTCTTCCCAAGCCTGGTATAGAGCTTGTTCAATTGAAGTTGGGTTGTATGTCTTTTCCATAGCGCTCATTTTGCCTCGTGATGATGGAACCTAAGCGGCGTGCATTCACCTAATGATTAGGGCCAGCCTACGTTCTACCCCTTGGAGGTTTGATTCTGGTTAATGGTAAATCTAGGTCAATCTTTATAAGTGAACTCTCTGAAAAGAGAGCTTAACTATAAGGATTGACGATCAGTGGTGTTCGAGTGCGATCGTTTGCATTTGAAAGCCCGATTGACGGTAAATTTTATACCGTTCTCGCGCTTGCTGCTTGGCTTTTTCGTCGCAAGGGACGAAGTCTACCACCTCTGTAAACGGATGCGCAAAGGTTGTCTCATTTTCAGCCAAATTTATCACCAACTGGCGATGCCAAGAAGGGCGGACCTGCTGATGGCCGATCTCAATCTGTGTGCCATACTTGGGGCCTTCTCCGATCAAGTTGTGGCCGATGTACTGCTCAGGTTCCACTTGCCAAAACCGCTCTGCAAGGGCTTCCGCGTGGGCTTTGTGCTGGCAGTTGACGTACACTTTTGCCCCTTGTTTGGCAAAGTGCTGCGCCAAAAAGACCGCATACGCATCCAACCCTTCAGGGGTGGCTTGGGGAGAATCCGATTGAATCAGATAAAAGGTCGCGTTAGCCATGATATTTGCTGATGCCTTTATACAAAAAAGGGCCTTGCGGCCCTTCGATGTGGTTGAGGATTACTCCTCAGTATCTTGACCGCTGCGATTGAGCAGGAACTGGACAAGCATAGAGACTGGTCGGCCTGTTGAGCCTTTCGCTGCGCCAGATTTCCAAGCAGTGCCCGCGATATCGATGTGAGCCCAGTTGTACTTCTTCGCAAATTTCGACAAGAAACAGCCGGCAGTAATGGTGCCACCAGGACGACCACCAATGTTCGCCATATCGGCAAATGGGCTTTTCAGCTGTTCATGGTACTCATCGGCCATCGGTAAGCGCCATGCGCGATCGCTCGCTTGCTCAGAAGCGTTGATAAGCTCGTGAGACAGCGGGTTATGGTTTGAAATCACGCCACTGATGTGGTGACCCAGTGCAATCACACACGCACCAGTGAGGGTAGCGACATCCACGACACATTCTGGTTCAAAGCGCTCAACGTAGGTCAGTGCATCACACAGAACCAAGCGGCCTTCGGCATCGGTATTCAATACTTCGACCGTTTGACCTGACATAGTGGTTAGGATATCACCCGGACGGTAAGCGTTGCTGCCTGGCATGTTTTCACAGCCGGCCAGCACACCAATCACGTTGATAGGCAGGTTCAGTTTCGCGAGCGCTTTCATGGTGCCAAACACGGAGGCAGCGCCACACATGTCGTATTTCATCTCATCCATGCCTTCGCCAGGCTTGAGTGAAATGCCGCCTGAATCGAACGTCAGACCTTTGCCAACTAATACGATAGGCTTGGCTTGTGCGTCTGGGTTACCCTTGTACTCCATGATTGACATCATCGATTCGTTTTTCGAACCGCGGCCTACCGCTAGGTAAGAGTTCATCCCCAGTTTTTCCATCTCTTCTTCGCCGATCACTTTCGTCGTAATCGTCTCGTAGTCGTCCGCTAAGCGGCGCGCTTGAGAGGCGAGGTAAGCTGGGTTCGCAATGTTGGGTGGCATGTTGCCAAGGTCTTTACACGCTTTGACACCCGACGAGATGGCCAAGCCGTGCGCGATCGCTTTTTCACCCAAGTTCAACTCACGACGCGTCGGTACGTTGAACACCAACTTGCGCAGTGGGCGACGAGTTTCAGGCTTGACGCTCTTAAACTGATCAAAGGTGTAGAGGCCATCTTTGGTCGCTTCGACCGCTTGGCGCACTTTCCAGTAGGTATCTCGACCTTTCACATGCAGCTCAGTCAAGAAGCACACCGCTTCCATAGAGCCCGTTTCGTTCAAGGTGTTGATGGTTTTCTGGATAATCTCTTTGTACTGACGTTCACCCAACTCGCGCTCTTTGCCGCAACCGACAAGCAGAACACGCTCAGACAACACACCAGGTACTTGATGCAGAAGTAGCATCTGCCCAGGTTTTCCTTCTAGATCACCACGGCGAAGTAGTGAACTGATATAGCCATCGCTGATTTTATCTAGCTGCTCAGCAACTGGAGAAAGGCGACGTGGCTCAAACACCCCGACAACGATACATGCGCTACGTTGTTTCTCTGGGCTGCCACTCTTTACACTGAACTCCATGCGTACTCCTACATCCTGAAGACAAATCGAACTAAATGTTAGATAATGGCGTCTTACTTGTTGATTCCTACACCGGAACTATCTTTAAATAAGCGCGTTAACAATTAGCCAAAAAATTTAAAAACAAAAGGTTCATCGGGAAATTATAGTGATTCAATTAAAAAAACAAGTTTTGTATAGGTAATTTCAGCGTGATTATTGTTAGATATTTGATCCGCGAGACACTCAAGAGCCAATTAGCGATATTTTTTATCCTGTTTTTGGTGTTTCTCAGCCAAAAACTGATCAAAGTGCTTGCCGATGCATCCGATGGTGATATCCCCGCAAGTTTGGTCATGCACTATGTCGGCTTGAGCATGCCGTCAATGGGCCTTTTGATGCTGCCACTCAGTCTATTCTTAGGCATTCTTCTCACCTTTGGCCGACTCTACGCAGAAAGTGAAATTACCGTGATGAACGCAACGGGGATTGGCAACAAATTCCTCATTCGCGCCGCTTTGTACTTAGCGGTGATCACCGGGTTAATTGCCGCCGCCAACGCGTTTGTTTTTGCGCCTTACAGCCAAGAAAAGCTGATTCAATTGCAAGAAGAAGTCGAAGCGGAAAACAGCGTTGATCTCCTCAAGAAAGGCCACTTCCAAGGTACGCCGGATGGATCATCTGTTGTGTTTATTGATGATATAGACGGTAAAAAACTCAAACACGTTTTTGTCGCACAAATGCGCCCGAGAGACTCCATTTTACCGAGCGTCTCTTTCTCTCAATCTGGTGAAGTGAAAGAGCTGAGCGATGGGCGTCAGGTTATTCGCATGTATGACGGTACACGCTATGAAGGGGTGCCAACGCGTGTGGATTATATGATCACTGAGTTTGATCAGTACGAGGGACTGATTGGTCAGCGCGATGTGAAAGCGAAAGGGCGTGACTGGGAAGCAATTCCGACGATGGAGCTGTTGTCCAACCCTGACCGACGCGCACAAGCGGAGTTACAGTGGCGTCTCTCGTTAGTGGTCTGTATCCCTTTGCTCACCATGCTGGTGGTGCCGTTGTCGGCGGTTAACCCACGTCAAGGGCGCTTCGCGAAAATGGGGCCGGCAATATTGATTTACTTGGCCTACTTCTTAGCCATCAGTGCGACGAAATCGGCTCTTGAAGATGGCTCTATTCCTACAATGATCGGCATGTGGCCAATTAACGCGGCGTTGTTGCTGACCGCAGTGGGCATCAACTCGATGGACAGTATTGCGGTTCGTCGCTTTAAAGATAGACTCAGACAAAGAAAAAAGAAGGCAGCGTAAGTCGTGTTTAAGATTCTTGATCTCTACATAGGTAGAACCATTATTGCCACGACGTCTCTGGTGTTGGCTACGTTTGTTGGCTTGTCGGCCATCATCAAATATGTCGAGCAGTTGCGTAAGGTCGGCAGTGGCACCTATGACTTGTTGCAAGCGCTGTTTTTTGTCGTCCTCAGTATTCCGCGTGACGTCGAGATGTTTTTCCCAATGGCGGCATTGCTTGGCGCTTTGATAGGGCTTGGTATGCTGGCTTCAAGCTCCGAGCTTGTGGTGATGCAGGCGTCGGGTTATTCGAAGTTAGATATCGGTTTGTCGGTACTCAAAACCGCAGTGCCGTTAATGGTGCTGGTGACATTGCTCGGACAATGGGGTGCGCCGCAAGCGCAAAAAATGGCGCGTGACTTACGAGCGTTTGCCACCTCTGGCGGCGCGATTATGTCTGTGCGCACTGGTGTTTGGGCGCGTGATGCCAATGATTTTATTTTTATGGGTAAAGTCGAAGACGACACGATTTATGGCATGAACATGTGGCGATTTGACAGCGATAAAAAGCTGCAAACCGTCGTGTACGCCAACAAAGTGGATTACCTGTCCGACAACACTTGGCTCATGAAAGAGGTCCAAGTGACGGAAATGATGGACGACGTCGAGATCAATAAAACGGCGCTGCCTGAATACCGTTGGACGACGTCGCTCGCCCCCGACAAGCTCGCCGTGGTAACGGTGAAACCTGAAGAGTTATCACTGGGTGGCTTGTACGATTACGTGACCTACTTAAAAGCCTCAGAGCAGGACTCTTCGCGCTATGAATTGGCGCTGTGGCGTAAAGTCACGCAGCCTTTCTCCATTGCCGTTATGATGTTGATGGCGCTGTCGTTTATCTTTGGTCCGCTGCGTAGTGTCACCATGGGCGCGCGCATTTTATCGGGTGTGGTGGCCGGCTTCACCTTTTATATCTCGAGTGAATTCTTTGGCCCGCTCAGCTTGGTGTACAGCATTCCGCCTGTTTTTGGTGCGGTGATGCCGAGCGTGGTGTTCTTGACCATTGCGCTGTTGCTGTTACGCCGCAAGTTGTAGCCCACGGGGCGTGATCTTTCACTAGCATGTTAACAACAAGGCCTCCCAAATTCGGGAGGCCTTGTTGTCTTTAGGTTTGATAGTGTACTGAGCTTTAGAGGTGTTTCTTTAAACGGTACAGCGCTTCTAACGCTTGTCGAGGCGTTAAATCATCAGGATCAATATTGGCCAGCATCTGTTCCACTTCACTTGGCTCGGGGATCAAGCTGAGCTGGTTAGCCACATCAACGCCAGCTCGCGCAGGTGCTGGCGCATCGGTTAACGAGATTGATTCCAACTGCTGCAATTTAGCCCGTGCTTGCTTGATGACACTTTTTGGTACGCCAGCTAACCCGGCAACGGCGAGACCGTAGGATTTACTTGCCGCTCCTTCTTGCACCGCGTGCATAAAGGCAATGCTATCGCCGTGCTCAACCGCATCAAGGTGGACGTTGGCTAAGGTTGCGATCTGGTTGGGCAGCTCTGTTAATTCAAAATAGTGGGTGGCGAACAGAGTCATCGCTCCAAGCTCTTTGGCAAGCCATTCAGCGCTTGCCCAAGCAAGCGACAAGCCATCGTAGGTACTGGTGCCACGGCCAATTTCATCCATTAACACTAAGCTGCGCTCCGTGGCGTTGTGCAAGATGTTGGCGGTTTCCGTCATTTCGACCATAAAGGTCGAGCGCCCAGAGGCCAGATCGTCGGAGGCGCCAATACGGGTAAATATACGATCAATCGAGCCTATGGTTGCCGATTCAGCGGGCACATAGGAGCCGATATGCGCCATCAAAGCGATAAGGGCGGTCTGGCGCATGTAGGTCGATTTACCGCCCATGTTAGGCCCGGTAATGATCAACATCTTACGTTGTGGCGTCAGTTCTGTGGGGTTGGCGATAAACGGTTCATCCATTACCTGCTCCACCACTGGGTGGCGACCGCCTTGGATATGAACGCCAATCTCACCATTGAGTATCGGGCGGCAGTAGTCGAGGCTATCGGCGCGCTCTGCTAGGTTTTGTAACACATCGATTTGTGACAATGCTGAGGCCAGGTTTTGCATCTGTTCTAAATGAGGCAGCAGCAGATCAAACAGGCCTTCCCATAACTGCTTTTCGAGCGCCAGTGCTTTTGACTTGGAGTTTAAGACCTTGTCTTCATGCTCTTTCAGCTCTGGAATGATATAGCGCTCGGCATTTTTTAACGTTTGGCGGCGAACATAGTGAGGCGGCACAAGGTGGCTTTGGCCACGGCTGACCTGAATAAAGAAGCCATGCACATTGTTGTAGCCGACTTTCAATGTATCAATGCCGTGACGTTCGCGCTCTTCTTGCTCAAGTTGGTCCAGGTATTCGGTGGCGCCATCGGCCAATTTACGCCATTCATCAAGCTCTGCGTCGTAGCCTTGTGCAATCACCCCTCCGTCACGAATGACGACGGGCGGATTCTCTTTAACGGCGCGCTCAAGCAGTTCGCAGACTTCTTCCATCGGCGCAGCATACTGGGCGAGCTTTTTAAGGTACGGGTGCTCAGCACTTTTCATCACATCAGCGAGCTCTGGCAACTGTTGCATGGCAAAGCGCAGTCTTGCCATATCGCGAGGTCGAGCACTGCGCAGTGCTAAACGTGCAAGAATGCGTTCAATGTCGCCCACTTGTTTGAGTACAGGCTGCAACTCAGTAAAGAGCGCGAGCTGCTTAAGTTCTGTGATGGCATCGAGACGCTGATTGAGCGTGTCGATATCGCGCATCGGTTGGTGCAACCAACGTTTGAGCATTCGACTGCCCATTGGCGTTGCGGTGTGATCGAGTACGGAAGCCAACGTGTTGTCGGTGCCGCCCGCGAGGTTTTGCGTGATTTCCAAATTGCGTCTTGTCGCCGCGTCTAAGATCACCGAATGATCTTGGCGATCAAACGTCAGCGAGCGAATATGAGGCAGGGCGGTGCGTTGCGTATCTTTGACGTACTGGATCAAACAGCCAGCGGCACAGAGGCCCAGTTTGGCATGTTCAACACCAAAGCCGACCAAATCTCGCGTGCCAAATTGTTGGTTGAGCTGCTGCTTGGCCGTATCGAGCTCGAACTCCCAGATTGGTCGGCGGCGATTACCACTGCGCGAAGACATCAGATGCACGGGCTCAAAATCTTCAGGGAACAAAAGCTCTCTTGGCGAAGTGCGTTGTAGTTCTGCCGCCATCGCTTCCTCGCTTTGCGGCTCCATCAACTGAAAGCGACCGGAAGTCACATCGAGCGTCGCGTAGCCGAATCGACCATCGTGATGATAGATCGCGGCAATCAAGTTATCGATCCGTTCAGAGAGTAGGGCTTCATCGGTCACTGTTCCGGGTGTCACGATGCGCACTACCTTACGCTCCACAGGACCTTTGCTGGTGGCTGGATCGCCGATCTGCTCACAAATCGCGACGGATTCACCGAGTTGAACCAACTTGGCGAGATAGCCTTCGACCGCGTGGAAAGGCACGCCCGCCATCGGGATGGGCTCACCGGCTGACGCGCCACGCTTAGTGAGGGAAATGTCTAACAATTGCGAGGCGCGTTTTGCGTCATCGTAAAACAGTTCATAAAAATCCCCCATGCGGTAAAAGAGCAGAATGTCAGGGTTCTCTGCCTTTAACTTGAGATACTGCTGCATCATTGGGGTATGTTTTTGTTCTGCTTTCACGGTTACATCTTTCGTTTGTGGTTATTGCGGCTTAGGATACGTGAATCACCAAATGGGTAAAAGGTGCAAAGGATGCAAAGCAAACAAAATTTATCTCACCAAGTTGGGGAAGCCTTGGCTCAACATGGCTTGGTGCTAACGACCGCAGAGTCCTGTACCGGTGGCGGTGTCGCGACAGCGATCACAGACATCGCTGGCAGCTCAGCGTGGTTTGATCGAGCGTTTGTCACCTACAGCAACGAAGCGAAAATTGAGATGCTCGGCGTGAGTGCCGATACTTTGGATCAATATGGCGCGGTGAGCGAACCGACGGTGCGCGAAATGGCGCAGGGAGCATTGGCTCATTCACGGGCCGACATCGCGATAGCGATTAGCGGCATCGCGGGCCCAGGAGGCGGAACGCAAGAGAAGCCGGTAGGCACGGTCTGTTTTGCCTGGTGTGACCGTCACTCATGGCAAAAAATCGAGACGTGCCATTTTAATGGGAACCGTGACGCAGTTCGCTCCGCTGCGGTCGAAACCGCTTTAGAAGTGCTGTATAAAGAGTTGCAACAGAGAGTGAAAACGTCGTAGCTAAACAGTTAATTATTATTTATCAGTAGCATACGATTGAATTTCAAAAAAACGCTGATCAGTTATAGACACTGTATGAATCAACAGTATAATGGCGTTTATAGAGTGTTCGGGCCACCCCCGATTTGAAGAAAGTATTCATTTTTACCTGATTTCAGGTGAAAGTTTTGGAGAAAGTAATGGACGATAACAAACAGAAAGCGCTAGCCGCTGCGCTAGGCCAGATTGAAAAGCAATTCGGTAAAGGTTCAATCATGCGCCTTGGTGACAACCGCGCAATGGATGTGGAAACGATTTCTACTGGTTCTCTTTCTCTTGATATTGCACTGGGTGCCGGTGGCCTACCAATGGGTCGTATCGTTGAGATTTATGGCCCTGAATCATCAGGTAAAACAACCTTAACGCTTGAACTGATTGCCGCTGCGCAACGTGAAGGTAAAACGTGTGCCTTTATCGATGCTGAGCACGCGCTTGACCCTGTCTACGCGAAAAAACTGGGTGTGGATATCGATGCGTTATTAGTGTCTCAGCCAGACACAGGCGAGCAAGCGCTTGAAATTTGTGACGCGCTCGCACGTTCTGGTGCGATTGACGTGATGGTGATTGACTCCGTTGCTGCCTTGACACCAAAGGCTGAAATCGAAGGCGAAATGGGCGACAGCCACATGGGTCTTCAAGCGCGTATGCTTTCACAAGCAATGCGTAAGTTGACGGGTAACCTTAAGCAATCTAACTGTATGTGTATCTTCATCAACCAGATTCGTATGAAGATCGGTGTGATGTTTGGTAACCCAGAAACCACCACGGGTGGTAACGCACTAAAATTCTACGCTTCTGTCCGTCTTGATATCCGTCGTACGGGTTCTATTAAAGAAGGCGATGAAGTGGTCGGTAACGAGACGCGCATCAAAGTGGTTAAGAACAAGATTGCCGCGCCATTTAAGCAAGCTGAAACGCAAATTATGTACGGTCAAGGTTTCAACCGTGAAGGCGAGCTTATTGACCTTGGCGTGAAACACAAGATGGTAGAAAAAGCCGGTGCATGGTACAGCTACAACGGTGACAAGATCGGTCAGGGTAAAGCGAACGCGTGTAAGTTCCTGCGTGAGAATCCTGAAGCGGCGAAAACACTGGATAAAAAGCTGCGTGACCTTCTGCTTTCTCCGGCTGAAATCCCAGCTGAAGAGCCAGAATTTGGCCAAGCGCCAGAGCAAGAAGAGCTATAAGCTTTTAGCCTCATTCATCAAAGCCCTGCTTATGCGGGGCTTTGTCGTTTCTTGTACTCTCAATGTTCGCTACATTCTCGATATGAAAAGTAGGCGGTACCTTCTCGAGAGTTACTGAATTCGAGAGTCACTGAATCATCCTCTCACTTGTCATGGATCACTGTGCGATTATGTATCAACGTCAACCTCCGACACTGTCCAGTAAAGAAGCTGCGATGCAATTGCTTAGCCGCCGAGATCACGGCGTGTATGAGCTGCAACAGAAGTTAAGCCTCAAAGGCTATGAGGACGCCGACATTCAAGAGGCGGTGAATTTTTGCCTAGAGCACCGCTATCTCGATGACCTGCGTTATGCCAAGAGCCAGGTTCGCCAACAGGTTTACAAAGGCCATGGTGAGCGTCGAATTCGCCAAGAGCTGCAACAAAAAAGAGTGGCTGAGTCGACAGTCAATCAAGCCCTTGAGGAAGAACCTCAAGACTGGTTTGAGCTTGCCAAGCTTGCGGCAGAGAAAAAATTCAAAGGCATCAAAGCACAAGATCAAAAAGCGTACGCTAAACAAGTGCGTTTCCTACAGTATCGTGGATACAGCTTTGAACAAATCAGTTACGCCTTAAACGGCCATTGTGACTCTTAATTCAACACGCTTTCATCAATCTAAGCGTGAACTACCGTCAACGGCGGCATTTTTTCAAGAAAACTAGTCGTAGCTGACTGCATGATCTACAATACGGCAAAATTCTAACTCGACTATTTTCAGGAAGAGCTGCATGTACATGAGCACTGATGAGGTTCGTAACGCGTTCCTCAAGTTCTTTGAAAGCAAAGGACACCAAATCGTAGAAAGTTCATCGTTAGTACCGCATAACGACCCAACCCTGCTATTTACTAACGCAGGCATGAACCAATTCAAAGATTGCTTCTTGGGCGCAGAAAAACGTGCCTACACGCGAGCAACTACGGCTCAGCGTTGTGTACGTGCGGGTGGTAAACACAATGACCTAGAGAACGTCGGCTTCACGGCTCGTCACCACACCTTCTTCGAAATGCTCGGTAACTTCAGTTTTGGTGATTACTTCAAAGAAGATGCCATTGCGTTCGCTTGGGAGTTTCTGACCGAAACATTGCAATTGCCAAAAGATCGTCTTTTAGTCACTGTCTACGAGACCGATGACGAAGCATTTGAAATCTGGAACAAAAAAGTAGGTGTTCCCGCCGATCGTATCGTACGCATTGGTGACAAAGAGGGCGGTAAGCAATACGAGTCAGACAACTTCTGGACCATGGGTGATACGGGTCCATGCGGTCCTTGTACCGAAATCTTCTACGATCACGGTGAGCACATTTGGGGTGGCCGTCCGGGTACGCCTGAAGAGGATGGTGACCGTTTCATCGAGATCTGGAACAACGTATTCATGCAGTTCAACCGTCATGCTGACGGTACGATGGAGCCACTACCTAAGCCAGCTGTTGATACGGGCATGGGTATTGAGCGTATTTCTGCCATCATGCAGGGCGTTCATTCAAACTACGAAATCGATGTATTCCAAAAGCTCATCAAAGCGGCGGCAGAAGTGGTCGGTTGCGAAGACCTTTCAAACCAATCGCTACGCGTGATTGCTGACCACATTCGCTCTTGTTCATTCCTAATCGCAGATGGCGTGATGCCTTCAAACGAAGGCCGTGGTTACGTTTTGCGTCGTATTATTCGTCGTGCTGTGCGTCATGGTAATAAGCTAGGTGCCAAAGGCGTCTTCTTCTACAAGCTTGTCGGCGTTTTGGCAGAAGTGATGGGCAGCGCCGCTGACGAACTTAAGAAGCAACAAGCGGTTGTTGAGAAAGTACTTCGCATTGAGGAAGAAAACTTTGGCCGCACACTCGAGCGTGGCATGGTTATCCTCAATGAAGCACTGGATGCACTTGAAGGTAAAGAGCTTGATGGCGAGACCGTATTTAAGCTTTACGACACATACGGCTTCCCGGCTGACTTAACTAACGACGTGGCTCGTGAGCGTGATTTCACCATCGACGAAGCAGGTTTCGAGAAAGCGATGGAAGAGCAGCGTCAGCGTGCACGTGAAGCTGGCCAATTCGGTACGGATTACAACGCAACCATTAAAACGGAAGCGGAAACCGAATTTTGCGGTTACACCGGCACTCAAGGTAAGAGTCATGTGGCTGAAATCTTCGTTGAAGGTGAAGTGGCAGAATCTCTATCGGCAGGTGACAAAGCGATCATCATCCTGGGTGAAACGCCTTTCTATGCAGAATCGGGTGGTCAATGTGGCGATGCGGGTGTTCTGAAAACAGAATCAGGCCTATTCAAAGTCGAAGATACTCAGAAGTTGGGTAATGCGATTGCGCACCACGGCGTTTTGGCTGAAGGTGTACTGGCAAAAGGCGAACAAGTGGAAGCGCTGGTTGACGCTGAGCGTCGTGCGGCTATCTCTCTCAACCACTCAGCCACGCACTTACTTCACGCAGCGCTGCGCCAAGTCCTTGGTGAGCACGTTACGCAAAAAGGCTCACTGGTTAAGCCTGAAAACCTTCGTTTTGACTTCTCTCACTTAGAAGCGGTAACCGCGACTGAACTGAAAGAAGTGGAGCGCTTGGTCAATGCCCAGGTTCGTCGCAACCATACGATTGAAACCAATATCATGGACATCGAGTCGGCGAAGAAGAAAGGGGCAATGGCTCTGTTCGGCGAAAAATACGACGATGAAGTGCGTGTACTATCGATGGGTGACTTCTCGACCGAACTGTGTGGTGGTATTCACGCGGCCAATACGGGTGATATTGGTCTCTTTAAGATCACGTCAGAAGGTGGTATTGCAGCGGGTATCCGTCGTATTGAAGCGGTAACGGGTGAAGCAGCGTTAGATGCGATTGAAGCTCAAGCGGCGAAGTACGAAGAGAAGCTTGCGGAATCTGCGCAGAAAGCCAAATCTTTGGAAAAAGAGATCCAGAAGCTCAAAGACAAGATGGCTGCAGCCGAGAGTGCCAACATCATGGGTAAAGTACAGGATATTGCCGGTACTAAAGTCCTGATTGCAGCACTAGAAGGTGCGGACAACAAAAATCTTCGCGTTATGGTAGACGATGTCAAAAATCAGATGGGCAGTGGCATCATCATGCTGGCGAACATCAACGATGACAAAGTAGGCCTTATCGCAGGCGTGACCAAAGATCTCATCGGCAAAGTGAAAGCGGGTGAGTTGGTCAACATGGTCGCGCAACAAGTCGGTGGTAAAGGCGGCGGTCGCCCTGATATGGCTCAAGCTGGTGGTACGGATGTGTCGGCACTACCTAAAGCGCTTGAATCCGTTCAAGGGTGGCTGGAAGAGCGCCTCTAAAATCGCGAGAGTAATTATCACGCTCAATCATTAGTTTGATTGGGCGTAATTTATTTTTGTAAGCCAAGTGGTTTAATTGGGCCTGATGAATCAAGCCTATAAGCCGCTTGGTTTTTGTTTTAACTACTGCAAACAATATTCAACGCATTGAATGCAGTCCTAATGAGACATAGTCTTGGGAAGGTGAAGACTGGTGAAAAAGCCCCTTATCGTGCAAAAGTTTGGCGGAACCTCAGTGGGTTCTATTGAGAGAATTCATACGGTAGCCAAACACATCATTAATGCGAAAAATGATGGTAATCAAGTGGTTGTCGTGGTGTCTGCGATGTCTGGTGAAACCAATCGATTGATGGATTTGGCGAAGCAGATAGACAGCGTACCGACGGCGAGAGAACTTGATGTTTTGCTCTCTGCTGGTGAACAAGTATCGATGGCTTTATTGGCGATGACGCTCAATAAACTTGGCTATCCGGCCCGTTCACTTACCGGAGCACAATCAGGTATTGTGACGGATAATGTTCACAATGATGCGACGATTAAACAGATTGATACCCAACTTATCGATGAACTGCTGGCGGAAGACCATATTGTGGTCGTGGCTGGTTTTCAGGGGATCAATGAAAAAGGGGACATCACCACACTGGGACGTGGCGGTTCGGACACCAGCGCAGTGACTCTGGCGGGCGCTTTGCAAGCCGATGAGTGCCAAATCTTTACCGATGTGGATGGCATATATACCTGTGACCCTCGTGTTGTGGCCAACGCGAAAAAGCTAGAAGTGATCGACTTCCCATCCATGGAAGAGATGGCACGTAAAGGGGCGAAGGTGTTGCACTTGCCCTCTGTACAGTACGCATGGCAACACAATGTACCTCTGCGTGTGTTATCGACCTTTGACACTAAGCCTGGCAGCTTAGTCAAAGGGGAAGAGTGCCAAGATGCGGTTTGTGGTATTGCGCTGCAGCGAGATATGCGTCTGATCAGTATTGAAAAAGAGTCACTTGAGAGCCTGAAGAAACAGTGTTTAATGTTAGGTATTCATCTCTGGAATGTGATCGAGCATGCAGAATGGGTCGACGTGGTGTTAAAAGAGGACGCATACTCTAAACTGGAACTGGTTTTCAAAGACAAAATCCGCAATAGTGGGTCTGTTAGCTTACTCACTGCAGTAGGTTTGCATGTCGAAGGATTGGTAGAACAGTCGTGTGCGTTATTGTCAGAAGTTGCCATTGACGTGATTCATGTATCGATTAACCCGCAATCGTTAACTTTGGTGGTGGAACCTGAGTCTGTTGATAAAGCGGCTAATGTACTGCATGAGCATTACATCACTTCTGCAAAGGCGATCGACTGCTTAGAAAAACATGCCTTTTGGGGTTGATTAGTCACAACAATAGAGTTTACGTAAATAACCCTTTTGTTGGATAATAACCCAGTAGCAAGATAAATCAGAGATTACTCAAGGAGCACAGAATGCTAATTTTAACTCGCCGAGTGGGCGAAACTCTAATGATCGGTGACGAAGTAACAGTAACTGTACTGGGTGTAAAAGGTAACCAGGTACGTATCGGCGTCAATGCTCCGAAAGAAGTATCCGTTCACCGCGAAGAAATCTACATGCGAATTCAAGCGGAAAAAGGCAACGGTAACGTTGCACCAGGTAACTACTAACCTGTGAAAAGGCTGACGATTGTCAGCCTTTTTTGTATCGACAATTGTGACAAAGTGAATGAAAAGAGCGAATTAACATCGCTTTGATTAAATACCCAACGGTTGGCGGACAAAATGGCGTTTTTGCCAAGAAAGTGTTTGACATATTTTTGGTAAATCGTAATATGTGCCTCCGCAAGACGGTGAGGTGGCCGAGAGGCTGAAGGCGCTCCCCTGCTAAGGGAGTATACGGTTTGTAGCCGTATCGAGGGTTCGAATCCCTCCCTCACCGCCATTCTTGCACTGCTCGTTAGAGCATTCGTTTAAAGCGTTCTTTGGAAGAACAGCGGAAAACATTGCGCGCTCGTAGCTCAGCTGGATAGAGTACCTGGCTACGAACCAGGCGGTCGAAGGTTCGAATCCTTCCGAGCGCGCCATATTTCCTTACCAGGGAATAAAACGGTGAGGTGGCCGAGAGGCTGAAGGCGCTCCCCTGCTAAGGGAGTATACGGTTTGTAGCCGTATCGAGGGTTCGAATCCCTCCCTCACCGCCATTAATTGGCCTTTGGTCAATTTTTTTGTTTTAGACGAAAATTTGTGTGATATACTTCACAACCTTCTCGTAATGAGAACATTGCGCGCTCGTAGCTCAGCTGGATAGAGTACCTGGCTACGAACCAGGCGGTCGAAGGTTCGAATCCTTCCGAGCGCGCCACTATTACGTTTGATTGATGATGGCGAATAGACCAAAATCAGTGAAACCGACGCGTCCTTAGCTCAGCTGGATAGAGTACCTGGCTACGAACCAGGCGGTCGGAGGTTCGAATCCTCCAGGACGCGCCACTCTTTAGGGCATAGCCCGACCACTATTGGTGTTCCAATAGTCACAAACTTCTCGTAATGAGAAGATTGCGCGCTCGTAGCTCAGCTGGATAGAGTACCTGGCTACGAACCAGGCGGTCGAAGGTTCGAATCCTTCCGAGCGCGCCACTATTACGTTTGATTGATGATGGCGAATAGACCAAAATCAGTGAAACCGACGCGTCCTTAGCTCAGCTGGATAGAGTACCTGGCTACGAACCAGGCGGTCGGAGGTTCGAATCCTCCAGGACGCGCCACTCTTTAGGGCAATAGCCCGACCACTATTGGTGTCCCAATAGTCACAAATTTCTCGTAATGAGAAGATTGCGCGCTCGTAGCTCAGCTGGATAGAGTACCTGGCTACGAACCAGGCGGTCGAAGGTTCGAATCCTTCCGAGCGCGCCATATTGTAAGCCCCGCTAGTGATAGCGGGGCTTTTTAACATCTTCGTAATATTATTCCAACCTTCCATTTACAACTTAATGTTTTTTATGAAGTTTTTCGTGAAACATTAAGTCTATCCCAGTAATTGCTCCAAATTTGCAATAACGTCATAAAATCAGCAGTTATTTGTGCTCGGATACGGTGAAATTGCAGATTTATGTGATTTGTAAGACGTGTTCGTCCTTAGAAATGTGCATTATCCTCAAGAGTGCAGGAATCAAAATTGACAAAGTTTAGCCAATCGAGATAATCCTAAACCTCTTGTCGGGATTAAACGGTTTATCCTGAACAATGATGGACCAGCTTTGCGCTGGTTTTATTAGGCCATCAGGACTTTTTATTCAACCCTTAGGATAATGACGTCCACATTGAGGCCTATCTCCTTGTCAGGATGACAAAGAAAGGATGCAAAAATGGAAAATGTTGGAAGCCTGCTAGTAGACGCGGCCGCCCTGATGTTAACAGGGATGACGGTTGTGTTTCTGTTCCTCACTATTCTTGTCTATCTCGTTCGGCTGATGTCGAAACTGGTCCCCGAAGAGGTGCCAGAGCCGATCGCCACCCCACTTAAAAATAATAAAGTTCAACCCAGCTCTTCTACGGTGAGCCCGACTGTTGTAGCGGCGATCTCCGCTGCGGTGCATCAATATCGCACCAAGACGGCAAATTAGTATTGGACTGGATTAAAAGGAGTTAATGAGCATGTCTAAACCACTAGCGTTAACCGACGTGGTACTTCGTGACGCCCATCAATCGCTGTTTGCGACCCGTATGCGCCTTGAAGATATGTTACCTATCGCAGCTGAGCTCGATAAAGTCGGATATTGGTCTTTAGAAACATGGGGCGGTGCCACCTTTGATGCCTGTATCCGTTTCTTAGGAGAGGATCCTTGGGAGCGTCTTCGCGCATTGAAACAAGCGATGCCAAACACGCCGATGCAGATGTTACTGCGTGGACAAAATTTATTGGGCTATCGCCACTACGCGGATGATGTAGTGGAGAAATTCGTCGAGCGTGCCCATACCAATGGTATGGATGTGTTCCGTATTTTCGACGCCATGAACGATGTGAGAAACTTCGAGAAAGCGGTCAAAGCAACCGTCGATGTGGGTGCGCACGCTCAAGGTACGCTCTCTTACACCACCAGTCCTGTGCACAACGCCGATACTTGGGTGGATCTGGCCAAGCGCTTAGAAGACTTGGGCTGTCATTCTCTCTGTATTAAAGATATGTCTGGATTGCTTAAGCCTTACGAAGCCGAAGAGCTGATCACGCGCATTAAAGCCTCAACGGACATTCCATTGGCTCTCCATTGTCACGCGACGACTGGTCTATCTACGGCCACGGCAGTGAAAGCGGTAGAGGCGGGCGTGGATATTCTCGATACGGCGATCTCCTCGATGAGCTGTACCTATGGCCATACGCCAACAGAAACTGTGGTGGCAATGCTAGAAGGGACTGAGCGCGACACAAACCTCAAGTTGGATCAGCTTGAACCTATTGCGGCGTATTTCCGCGAGGTTCGTAAGAAGTACGCGAAATTTGAAGGTCAGTTGAAAGGCGTCGATTCTCGTATCTTGATTGCTCAAGTACCTGGCGGCATGTTGACCAACATGGAGAGCCAGCTTAAAGAGCAGGGCGCCGCGGATCGTCTTGATGAAGTGCTGGAAGAGATCCCACGTGTTCGTCAAGATCTTGGCTACATTCCTCTCGTCACTCCAACCTCACAGATCGTTGGTACCCAAGCGGTGATCAACGTACTTACTGGCGAGCGTTACAAGAGCATTACCAAAGAAACGGCAGGCATACTCAAAGGCGAGTATGGCGCAGCGCCCGCAGAGCTTAATGCAGAACTTCAAGCGAAAGTGCTGGATGGCGCGGAAGCGATCACTTGCCGCCCTGCGGATCTTTTGGTTGATGAGATGGACACCCTCACTGACGATCTACTGACAAAAGCGAAGGCGGAAGGCATCGCGTTGGCGCAAGATACTGTTGATGACGTGTTGACGTACGCACTCTTCCCACAAGTGGGGCTGAAGTTCCTTAAAAACCGTCGTAATCCAGATGCGTTTGAGCCTGCGCCGGGTAAAGAAGAGCCTGTTGTTGCAGCCCCTAGCGTTGCCGCACAAGGTGGAATTGAAACCTACAGCGTTAAGGTCGATGGCCAAGTGTACGATGTTGAGGTAGGCCCTCAAGGTCAGCTCAGCTCCGTCACACCAGCGGAATCGGCGTCGTCGGCTCCTGCTCCTGCGGCAGAAAGCAATGCCGAAACAGTGCCAGCACCACTGGCGGGTAACATTTTCAAAGTGAACGTACAAAGCGGCGCTGAAGTGGCAGAAGGTGATGTCCTACTCATCTTAGAAGCCATGAAGATGGAAACTGAAGTCCGCGCGGCGCGTGCTGGCATCGTCCAAGATCTGCATGTCAAAGAAGGTGATGCCGTGACGGTAGGCGCCCCGTTATTAAGCTTGGCGTAAGGGAGTAACATGGAAGGTTTAATGACTCTGTGGTCAGAGACAGGGATCGCTCACTTCGAATTTGGCCAGATTTGCATGATCTTGGTCGGTTGTGTGTTGCTGTTTTTGGCTATCCGCAAAGGTTTTGAGCCATTGCTGCTGCTGCCGATCGGCTTTGGTGCGATCTTAGCGAATATTCCGAATGCGGGTTTTACCGAAGAGGGCGGTTTGCTCTATTACGTCTACTACGTGGGGATCGAATCGGGTATTTTCCCGCTGTTGATCTTTATGGGAGTGGGCGCGATGACGGACTTCGGCGCTTTGATCGCGAATCCTAAGACCTTGTGGCTAGGTGCTGCGGCGCAGTTTGGTATCTTCGCCACCTTGTTTGGTGCGATCTTGCTTAACTATGTGCCGGGTATGGAATTTAGTATGCCTGATGCGGCCTCGATCGCCATTATTGGTGGTGCAGATGGCCCAACGGCGATTTTCCTTGCCAGCCAATTGTCGCCCGATCTGCTCGGCGCGATTGCCGTGGCAGCCTACAGCTACATGGCGTTGGTGCCGATCATCCAGCCACCGATTATGAAAGCGCTGACTACGCCTGAGGAGCGCAAGATCCAAATGGCGCAACTGCGTCATGTGGGTAAAGCAGAGAAGATCCTGTTCCCATTGGCGGTCTTGTTGATGACGATCCTCTTCCTGCCAGCGGCGACGCCGTTGGTGGGTATGTTCTGTCTAGGTAACTTGATGCGTGAAGCTGGCGTGGTGGAGCGTTTATCGAAAACGGCGCAAAATGAGTTGATCAACATAGTGACCATTTTCCTTGGTCTGGGTGTCGGCTCCAAGCTTCAAGCACAAGAGTTTCTCAACATCGAAACATTGGGGATCTTGGCGCTGGGTGCGGTTGCCTTCAGTATCGGTACCGCAGGCGGTGTCTTGATGGCGAAGCTACTCAATAAGCTGTCAAAAGAGGACATCAACCCATTGATTGGTGCTGCTGGTGTATCGGCGGTACCTATGGCTGCGCGCGTGGTGAATAAAGTCGGCTTGCAAGCCAACCCACAAAACTTCTTGCTGATGCATGCGATGGGCCCGAACGTGGCCGGCGTGCTCGGTTCGGCCGTGGCCGCCGGTATATTGCTGGCACTGGTTCAATAGGTCGAGCGAGTGACGCAAGGCGAAATTGCGACAGTTCGGTTAACTTCTCACTAAGAATTGGTATATATTCAAAGGGATGCTTTCGCATCCCTTTTTTTATCGATAGGGAAAGTACACATGGAAAACAAACAAATCGTAATCACGAAATTTGGCGAACCGGATGTCTTAGCGATTCAATCTTCAGCGGTGCCTCAGCCTCAAGCCGGCGAAGTGTTGGTTAAAGTGGCATTCGCTGGGGTTAACCCTATCGACGTAAAAACCCGTGCAGGGCTCGGTTGGGCTGCCGCGCAAAACAAAGACAACCTCCCTTGGGTACCCGGCTACGATATCGCTGGAGAGATAGTAGCAACGGGCGATGACGCGCAGCGCTTTGCTGTCGGCGATAAAGTGGCGGGATTTATTGGCTTTCCTTTGCAAGGTGGAGGCTACAGCCAGTATGTCGCCGTACCAGAGACGCTACTAACCTTAGTGCCTGATGCCATCACGTTGGAGGCGGCTGCCGCTCTGCCTTTGGCTGGGCAAACCGCTGTTCAGGCGCTGGATAAAGCCGGCGTCAAAGAAGGGCAACGCGTGCTTATTCTTGCGGGGGCTGGCGGGGTGGGGCACATCGCTGTACAAGTGGCGCTCGCGGCGAAAGCGGAAGTGTTTACCACCTGTTCGGAAGCCAATTTGGATTACCTGGCGACATTGGGCGCACATGCGGTCAACTATCAGTTTGCCCCGGTCTCTGAGCGCGTTGAAGACGTAGATGTCTTGATTGACCTAGTGGGCGGTGACGCCGCATTAGATGCGCTAAAATGCCTAAAAGATGGCGCGACCGTCGTTACGGTCCCGACCATCAGTGCTGAGATGATTTGCGAAAAAGCCAAGATGCTGGGTTTTGAGGCGACCGGGATGCTGGTCGACCCAAATCCTGAACAGTTAGATGCCCTCGTCTATATGGTCAGCGTTGGCTTACTTAAAACGGAAATCCAGCACGTCTACCCAATGGATAATGTCGCTGATGCACATCGACAAATCGAGACAGGCAGAACGCGCGGGAAAGTCTTACTTGATATGCAATGTTAGACGCGTTTAATCACGCATTTCAGTCGGTCGCATTGTGGTTTTCTGATTCGGCTCTGTGGGTACTCTTCATCACAGGGTTTCTCAGTGCGACTCTGCTGCCGGGCGGCTCCGAGGCGGGGCTCGTTGCCACCCTCAGTCTCAATCAATTCTCCACTACGATGGTGATCGTCGTTGCCAGCCTAGGTAACACCTTGGGCGGGCTCACCAATTATTGGCTCGGGCTCTGGTTACCAAATCGAACTCAAGATGAAAAACACGGTCATAAAGCCGTAGCTTGGCTGCAAAAGTACGGCTATTGGTCATTGCTGCTCAGTTGGCTGCCGATTATTGGCGATCCTCTCTGTTTAGCCGCTGGATGGCTGAGAATGCGGTTTTGGCCATGTTGCTGGCTTATTTTGCTGGGTAAGGCATTACGTTACAGCGCGTTAGCTGCGCTTTATTTTGGACTTTTCTAGGAGATGTCATGAGAAAACTCTGGCTTGGTGCCCTTTCTCTCCTTGCTTTGTATGGCTGCGCGAGCAGCACGATTCCTTCAGTATCGCTGTTTTCTTCTCTCCCTCCGGGCGTTTCTCTGATCGAAGAGGTAAAGCCTCAGCCTGGCGTTGCGATGATCCCTTATGCCAAATATCGCCTAGACAACGGGTTGACGGTCATCCTCTCTCCGGATGATTCAGATCCTCTTGTCCATGTGGACGTCACTTACCATGTAGGCTCGGCACGGGAAGAAGTCGGTAAATCCGGCTTTGCCCACTTTTTTGAACACATGATGTTCCAAGGCAGCGAACATGTTGGCGATCAGCAACACTTTAAAATTATCACTGAAGCGGGCGGTACGTTAAACGGTACGACCAACCGTGACCGAACCAACTACTTTGAAACTGTCCCTTCAAATCAGCTAGAAAAAATGTTGTGGCTTGAGTCCGATCGTATGGGATTTTTGCTTGATGCGGTCTCACAACGTAAGTTTGAAGTCCAACGTGATACGGTGAAAAACGAGCGAGCGCAGAATTTCGATAATCGCCCGTATGGCTTGATGTGGGAAAAGATGGCGGAAGCCATGTACCCAGAAGGCCATCCCTATTCGTGGCAAACGATCGGTTATGTCGAGGATTTGGATCGTGTGGATGTCAACGATCTCAAAGCCTTCTTTTTACGCTGGTATGGGCCGAATAATGCCGTGCTGACGATCGGTGGCGATATCGACGTGGATCAAACGCTTGAATGGGTTCACCAGTATTTTGCTTCAATTCCGTCAGGACCAGAGGTAGAGAAAGCGCCGAAACAGCCGGCTCAGCTCAATGAAGATCGCTATGTCACGCTAGAGGATCGCATTTCTCAACCTATGGTGTTGGTGGGGTGGCCAACCACTTACAATGGCGAGCAAAATCAGGCCTCGCTTAATGCATTGGCGAATATTTTGGGCAGTGGCGCCAATAGCTTGCTCTATCAAAACTTGGTCAAAACAGAGATGGCTGTGGATGCGGGCGCCTTCCAAGATTGCGCTGAACTTGCCTGTAGCTTCTACGTTTATGCCATGGGACCATCCGGTGACAAAGGGCAGTTGACGCCGCTCTACCAAGCGCTGATGGACACCCTTGAGGAGTTCGAGCAAACAGGGGCCACTCAAGCGCGCCTTGACCAGATTACCGGTATGGCAGAAGCTGACGCCGTCTTTGCCTTGCAAAGTGTGCGCGGTAAAGTCTCGCAGTTGGCATCCAATCAAACCTTCTTTGGTCAGCCAGATAGAATGCAGACTCAGCTAGAGCAGATCCGTAACGTGACGCCAGAGTCCGTGCAAGCTGCGTATCAGCGTTTTATCAAAGACCAACACAAAGTGACGTTAAGTGTTGTGCCGCGTGGGAAAACAGAGCTAGCAGCCGCGCCGGCGACGTTTGTCACCCCTGAGCGTCAGTTGCCTGAATACCAAAAAGTGGACGAGAGCCAACTGGCGTATCGACGTGCAGAGGATGATTTTGACCGCTCGGTGATGCCAGAGGTCGCCAAGGGTGTCGAAGCAACGATGCCTGAGCTGTACCGCGTCTATTTTGACAATGGCGCTGAGCTGATTGGTACCGTGAGCTCAGAAACGCCGACGGTTCAGCTTGAGATAAGTTTCCCGGCAGGGGAGCGATATGTCCCGCAAGGTAAAGAGGGGCTGGCTAACTTAACGGCGTCGTTACTCGAAGAGGGCACCACTGAGTCGAGTGTGGAAGAGCTGCAAGCCAAACTGGATGCGTTGGGCAGTACGCTTTCGGTGAGTGCAGGCAGTTACACCACCTCACTGTCGATCTCCACCTTGGAGAAAAACCTCACGCCAACGTTGGCGATTGTCGAAGAAGTGCTGTTCAAGCCCGCTTTTGATGCTGACGACTTTGAGCGGATTAAAAAGCAGACATTAGAAGGGCTAGTGTATCAACATCAGAAACCGACTTGGCTGGCGTCCCAAGCCACGCGACAAGTTCTGTTTTCTGGTAGTGTCTATGAACGTTCGAGCGATGGCACCCAAGCCTCGGTCGAGGCGATTAGCCTAGACGATGTGAAGGCGTTTTATCAGCAGCACTACACGCCGCAAGGTGCGCAAGTGGTGGTTGTGGGGGACATTAGCCGCAGGCAGATCGTCAAACAGCTCGCGTTTTTGAAAGAGTGGCAAGGCGAGGCGGCGCCATTGCTGCGACCTCAGTCGGTAGAACCCCTTGCCCAGCAAAAGCTCTACCTAGTGGATAAGCCGGGAGCGCCACAAGCGATTATTCGTATGGTGCGACAAGGTTTACCATTTGACGCAACCGGAGAGGTTTATCTTACGCAACTGGCCAACTTTAACTTGGCAGGCAATTTCAATAGCCGTCTGAATCAAAACCTAAGGGAAGACAAAGGCTATACCTATGGTGCCAGTGGCTATTTGGCCTCAAACCGTGAAGTAGGGGCCTTGGTCTTTTCCGCTCAAGTTAGAGCAGATGCCACACAGCCTGCACTGGTGGAGATGCGTAACGAGCTTGAGCAGTTTGCCCAGCAGGGAATGAGCGATGAGGAGATGAAATTTTTGCGTCTTGCCGTCGGTCAACAAGATGCACTCAACTACGAAACGCCGGCGCAAAAAGCGCAACTGCTAGGTAGTATATTGGCGTTCGGATTGGATGAAGACTATTTACAGCAACGAAATCAGATTGTGGCAACGGTCAGCAAGGAGACGTTAAACGCACTCGCGGCGAAGTGGTTTGATCCCAGCCAGTATCAAATCATCGTGGTGGGCGATGCGAAATCGTTAAAACCCCAGCTAGAAAGTTTACAGATTCCGATAGAAGAGCTTGAAATCATCCGTTAGAGTACACATAACTGAGAACGTAGAAACGATTAAACATAAGTGAACTTCATTTTGACAGATTTTGCTGCGCGATTAGAGCGAGTCGCTCGTAACCCAGAAGTATTCCAACACTTTAGCCGTGGCGTCGAGCGAGAGACTTTGCGCTATCAAGACGGGCGTTTGGCGACCACTCCGCATCCTCAAGGGTTAGGATCGGCGTTGACCAACCAATGGATCACGACGGATTTCTCTGAATCGCTGCTCGAGTTCATCACTCCGGTGTCGCACGACATCGATCAGTTGATGGCGCAGCTTGAAGACATCCACCATTTCACCCAAACCAAACTGGGGGAAGAGAAACTGTGGCCACTGTCGATGCCTTGTTACGTCGAGCATGAGGAGTTGATCAACCTTGCTCAATATGGCGACTCGAACTCAGGCAAGATGAAAACGCTGTATCGCCAAGGGTTGAAGCGTCGCTACGGCAGTTTGATGCAAATTATCTCCGGTGTGCATTTTAACTTCTCTTTCCCAGACAGTTTCTGGGAGGCCCTCTATGGAGAGCAAGATGAGCAGGCGCGCCAAGAGAGCAAATCTGAGGCGTACTTCGGCTTAATTCGCAATTACTACCGCTTTGGGTGGCTGATTCCTTATTTCTTTGGCGCGTCACCGGCGCTCTGCTCTTCGTTTATTCGTGGCCGAGAGACAAAACTGCCGTTTGAAAACATTGGTGAAACCCTCTATTTGCCGAACGCCACCTCGCTGCGTTTGAGTGATTTGGGCTACACCAATAGCGCGCAAAGTGTCCTCAAGATCGGATTCAATAGCATTGATGAGTATTTAGCAGGTCTTAATGAAGCGATTCGCACGCCTTCAGACAAGTTTGCCAAGATAGGCGTGAAAGTGGATGGTGAGTACCGTCAACTCAATAGCAACGTTTTACAGATTGAAAATGAGCTTTACGCGCCTATCCGTCCGAAACGAGTGACCAAAAGCGGTGAGAAACCGTCTGAAGCGTTGCGCCGAGGCGGGGTTGAGTACATTGAGGTGCGCTCACTGGATGTGAACCCGTACAGCTCGGTGGGTATTACCGAAGATCAGGTTCGCTTCCTCGACCTCTTCTTAGCATGGGCTGCATTAAGTGACTCTGAGCCGATGGATTTTTGTGAGCAAGCGTGCTGGCGAGAGAACTGGAACAAAGTGATTGTCGAAGGTCGCAAGCCGGGTCTTGAGTTACAGATTGGCTGCAAAGGTGAAGTCTTAACGTTGCAAACCTGGGCTAAGCGTGTATTTTCTGAATTGACGGCGATCGCCAAAGTCATGGATGAGGCAGCCGGTGGTCAGGCGTACCAAGATGTGGCTAAGACACTGCTTGAGTGGATTGATAACCCAGAGCTGACCATTTCAGGGCAACTGCTGGCAGACACCAAGCGCCTAGGCGGTTTAGGAAGTGTGGGCCGAGAGTTTGGTCGGCAGTACAAAGCGCGTCATCAAGCTCACCAATACCGTACCTACAGTGAGTCTCTGATGGAACAAGAAGTCGCGCGCTCAGTGGAGGCACAAGTCGATATTGAAGCCAAAGATAGCCTGTCATTTGATGCGTTTTTAGAAGACTACTTCGCGTACTTAAAAACGCCGCAGCAGGCGTAATCCGTGCCACAATAGGCTCGCTCAATCATCGTCGATTTGCTAGGCTTTGACTATCTGTCTAGCTGTTATCGCCGGGCGAAGAAAAAGAATAGAACAGCTCCCAAGAGCTTGGAACCAATGGAGACGGACCATGCCGTTACTAGATAGCTTTACCGTAGATCACACTCGTATGAACGCCCCAGCCGTTCGCGTGGCAAAAACGATGACCACGCCTAAAGGGGATACCATCACAGTGTTTGATTTGCGTTTTACCGCCCCAAACAAAGACATCTTGTCAGAAAAAGGCATCCACACCCTTGAGCATCTATACGCTGGTTTCATGCGTAACCACCTTAACGGTGAGAGCGTGGAAATCATCGATATTTCACCGATGGGGTGTCGTACAGGCTTCTACATGAGCCTAATTGGCACACCGACCGAGTCTCAGGTTGCTGACGCATGGCTCGCGGCAATGCAAGATGTGCTGAAAGTGGAAAGCCAGAACAAGATTCCAGAGCTCAACGAATACCAATGCGGTACGGCAGCGATGCACTCACTGGATGAAGCCAAAGCGATTGCAACAGCGATTATTGACGCGGGCATTTCGGTCAATAAGAACGATGAGTTGGCGCTACCAGATTCGATGCTGAAAGAGCTCAGTGTTGACTAAGTACCGAACAGACCAGCTGATTTAGGCTGGGACAGAAACCAAAAAAGGAAAGCACATCGCTTTCCTTTTTTATTACCTATCAGATTGTTATTGCGCTTTAGGCAATACCACGACGCGCGTTTTGGCCCATATATCGTGAAAGCCGCGCTTTTTGGGGTCGATAGGCACACTAAGATTAGCAAGGCCGAAACCGGATGTGCCAATGCGAATCAGCGCTTGCGTCACCGTGATTCGCCCGCCTTGCTCATTTTGCAGTTGCACTTTCCAGGCACGCATGCCCAATGTTTGGCCCGCTTTTGTCCAAAAGTAGACAAAGAAGTAGACCCATACCGCCGCGAGATAGAAGGTGTAGAGAGGACTCCATACCGGATGCTGCGTAAGGAAATCACTGACGTCTTGGTATTGGCCAACATGAAATACGCCGAGCGCCATTAGCGCATGTAAAATGGCGATAACGATACCGGCCGCCATCATTTCGATGGCAATGATGATCAATCCATCATAAAAAAGTGCCCCTAAGCGGCGAAAAAGTCCCGCTGGTGGCAAGGTGTTATTGCTAGACATAAAACGACTTACCCTTAAAAAACTGGCGCCAGAATATAGTGTCAAACTGGTGATGAAAAGAGAGCTTGCGCACAGCTTACGACTTTGTGGCGAATTTATCAGCAAACAATAAGCAAATCAGCTTTTTGCACTTGCGCGATGGCAAAGCTTACGTATAATGCCAGACATCAACAGGGAGTCATCCCCAAGATGCCGGTGTGGTGAAATTGGTATACACGACGGATTCAAAATCCGTTGCCTTCGGGCGTGGCGGTTCAAGTCCGCCCACCGGTACCATATTTAAACAACAAAGCCTCGACAAAAGTCGGGGCTTTGTTGTTTCTAGCATTCGCCATTTTCAAAAAAGCCCCGTGTTGAAACGAGGCTTTGTTTGAACGACGCTTAGCAGTATCACGATAGAGGGTTAAGACAGGTTTTCCACCGTTCGAGATACTTTTTCTGCGTCATCGATGATTCTGTCGATCACTTGTGAGATCTGCTCAGTTTGAGATTCGCCGTGGGACGTTTTTTCGGTGACGGCTTGGATTTTGCCATCGAGTTTTTGTGTGATCTTACTGTTCTCACCGATAACGTCGGCAATCTCTGAGGTAGATTCAGAGGTCCTGGCCGCGAGGTTACGCACTTCATCGGCCACAACGGCAAAGCCGCGGCCTTGTTCTCCGGCCCTAGCCGCCTCAATTGCAGCGTTCAATGCGAGCAGGTTGGTTTGCTCGGCAATGGCGCTGATGGTCGAGACGATGGTTTCAACGCTTTTCGACTGACCATTCAAGGCGGTCACCAACTCATTCATTTCGGCGACTGAGCGGTTGATCTCTTGAGAGTTGGTCAGAAGCTGCGCAATGCTCTCTTTCCCTTCACACGCGGAGTTGACGGTTTGCTGGGCTATCTCGAATGAGGTGGTGGCGGCTTCTTTGACTCGCTCGGCTTTTTCGACACGATCGGTAATATCGCTCGCAAGTTTGATGATTTTAACCACTTTGCCTTCATGGTTGAAAATCGGGTTATAAGTCGCTTCTAACCACATACGTTGCCCATGCTTATCAATCCGTTGGAACAGACCGGTTTTGATGGCACCAGTCGACAACTCTGCCCAAAAATTGGGGTTGGACTGATAAAACTCGGGCAAGCAAAACATACGATGGTGCTGACCTTTGATTTCGGCCAATGAGTAGCCCATGTGCGCGAGGAAGTTTTTATTGGCGGTAATGATGGTGCCGTCGGGTTCAAAGTCGATGACGGCTAACGATTTATCCAGGGCGTCTAACAGCGCTCGATTGCGCTCACGCTCTCGCTGAGCATCACTCACGTCAGAGGCCACTTTGGCGACATACTCGACTTTCCCATGTTGATCGCGGACCGGAAAATAGGTGGCCTCGACCCAAAATGCGAGATCTTGCTTGTTTTTGCGAATAAATCGGCCCGTTTTAGGCATGCCGTGATTGAGATCTTTCCAAAGTTGTTTGTATTCAGCTGTCTCAACGTCCTCCGGGAAACAAAGGAAGCGGTGATGTTTGCCTTGCACTTCTTCCAAGCTATAACCGGTAACAGAGAGAAACTGAGCGTTGGCAAAACGGATGTGCCCATCGGGTGTGAATTCGATATAAGGAACCGATTCTTTCACCGACTCCTTGAATTGATTAGCGCCGCTAAGTTGATTTTCTAACTGAGTAATCTTGTCATTTTTGGCGCGAGCGAAATTAAACATCCTTGTCTCCTAACCACTGTTTTTATTATGCACTGTATTGAATTTAGTGTAGGTAACCTGGTGCGTTTGTACAATGGTTATAACAGCGATGAGAGGCGTAAGCCAACCGAGCGCGAGGGGTCAATGATGATGATTTGCATGGCATTATTGGTGCAGTAGGGGATCAGCACGGAGTAGGAGTGGCTCGTATCGAGTGTCGGTTGGCCAATTAAGGTGCCAAATTGTTGATCATCAGAGGTAACGAGTACGTCAGCGCGTGGAGCCTCATCCTCATAAGTGAGCTCAAACTCGGTTCTCTCTAGCGGTGAAAACTGGCCGCTTTTTATCGTCACGTGATACCCATCGACTTGGCATCTTCCATCATTCACTGGACAGTCGACCAATGTGAGCCCTTGAGGCGCCGAGGCGAACTCCATTTTTGGTTCAAACTTGAACCAGGTCGGCGCGAAATAACCCGCTGCAAACAGCAGCGGGATCAAAAAATAGCGGTAGGCCATTAAGAGAGCTGGAATCGCTGGCTTAGGCTCGCCAATTTGCTGGTGGCTTGGGTGAGCTCTGAAATCGAGGCGCTTTGCGCCTGCGATTGCTCGGCAATCACAGCACTGGCGTTATCTACTTCCGACATATTGCTTTGTAGACGGTCTAATGAGCGGTGTTGCTCATCGACTGAATCGGCGACTTGCGACATCTGGAGACTCACTTGGCTGATATTGTGCGAGATTTGTCCGGTCGATTGGATGATATTGTCCACGGCACTAGAGACTTGCGTCGATAGTTCCGTCATGTCACTGATGTTGCCCGTGGAGAGTTTGACTGCTTTCTCTAATTGACCTAGAGACACACCAATCTCCTCAACGCTTGCGCTGGTGCGATTCGCTAGTTGGCGGACTTCGTCTGCCACTACAGCGAAGCCTCTTCCAGCTTCACCGGCTCTTGCCGCTTCGATGGAAGCGTTGAGAGCGAGCAAGTTTGTCTGCTCAGAGATGCTCGTGATCGCTTCGAGAATCTGGTGAATGCTGTTGGCGTCTTGTACGACTTGACTGACGTTGCTGCGTGTTTGGTCAACAATATCAGTCATGCGGGCTAAGCGATGTTGACATTCGGCCGATTGAGAAAGCGATGCATCACTAAGCTCGGCGGCATGCTGGGCACTTTGATGGCAAGCTTGGGTTGTTTGTGAGACATGGGAGAACGAATCACCGAGATTGCTCACCGCGCTCGCGACTTGCTTAATATTGTTACTATTGCGAGAGATCTCACGATCAATTCGTGTGGTGTTGGCCGCAAAATCCTCGGATACATGAGAAAGCTCTGCAACGGATTCGCGTTGGATTCTGGCGGTGTCTTGTAACTGTAGAATGATTTGGTTAAAGCGAGTGAAAAACTCATCCCGCTCTTGTAGTTCCACATTTAAGTTGAACGTCGAACCTTGCACCACATGATCGACGGTGCGGCTGACGTATTTCAAGCGTTGCAGGTTTTTATCCAGTACAAGACAGGCGTACATGGATACGCTAGCTTGGAAAATAGCATACAGGCAGTGCTCAATAACTAAGGTGTAGCTGCTGTTCGGTGGGAAAATGTATACCGGTACGCCAGACGACTGCATCCAAAAGAAGACAACGTGATGCAGAGCGGCGGCAACCAGTGCGTGTAATACCATCAGCCAGTTATTGTAGAGCGTCATCAACGCCAACATGATGAAGACTTCAAAATGAAGCATGATGTCGCCATAGGCTTGATGAATATGCAAAGCAACAAACCCGTACAGCACGTACGGCAGGGCATAGCGAGTGGTGGGGCGATTGAGAATGACGACTAAGGCAGACAAGACCAGAGTGGCAATCAGGTCGGGCGTCGCATACCCATAGCGAGCAAAATAGATAAACGAAAGTGCCATCATAGGCAGGCCGATAATGTACGTTTTTTGAGAGAACGACAACTCACGCTCTAGCTTAATCATACCAATCTACTCTTAGCAAAATAAACGATGTGCATGTTAGGAGTATATGTACACCACTCATGCTCAGTGGTTGTACCAACAATCCGTATTACTGTTAAAAGCCGTTTTGCTGATAAATTCTGTTTTGCTGATAAAAAATTGTAGACAAAAAAAACCAGCAGGTTGGCAGCTGCTGGCTAAGTCTTTTGGGCTTCCTTTGTTGTTATACTTCTCGTCACAAAGTTCGATCACTGCGTCCCGATAAATTTCCTCTGAGGTGAAAATTTCACGCGGTGCCAATGATGTTCGAGAAGTGGATTTATCCTTGTTTGCGAATCAAGTAGTCAAATGCGCCAAGGCTTGCTTTTGCGCCTTCTCCCATCGCAATAATGATCTGTTTGTACGGTACAGTTGTGGCATCCCCCGCCGCAAATACACCTTCTAGGCTTGTTTCACCACGGCTACCGACTTCGATTTCGCCACGATTTGACAGGGCAACCTCTGAATCTTTCAGCCATTCTGTGTTCGGTACGAGGCCGATTTGCACGAAGATACCAGACAGCTCAATCTCTTTGATCTCATCTGTGTTGCGATCTTTGTACTTCAAGCTCGTGACACGTTTCCCATCACCAATCACTTCTGTGGTTTGTGCCATGGTAATAATGTCGATGTTAGGCATCGAGTTCGCCTTGTTGATCAAGACTTGGTCGGCGCGAAGGACATCCGCAAACTCCAACACTGTCACATGCTCAACAATACCGGCAAGGTCGATAGCGGCTTCAATACCTGAGTTACCACCACCGATAACGGCAGTCTTCTTACCTTTGAACAGTGGGCCGTCACAGTGTGGGCAGTAGGCAACGCCTTTGTTGCGGTACTCTTGCTCACCCGGAACGTTCATTTCACGCCAACGTGCACCTGGGCTTAGAATGACACTCTTACTCTTCAGAGTTGCGCCACTCTCAAGTTGGATATGAATCAGACCATCTTCTGTGTGCGCCGCGCCCATCAGCTTTTCTGCTTGCTGTTCTGTTACGACGTCCACATCGTACTCTTTTAAGTGCTCAGCAAGATCAGTCGCCAGTTTTGGACCTTCAGTACGTTTCACTGAAATGAAGTTTTCGATCGCCATGGTGTCCATGACTTGACCGCCAAAGCGTTTAGCGACAACGCCAGTGCGAATCCCTTTGCGCGCCGCATAAAGAGCCGCAGCACTACCACCAGGGCCACCACCGACAACCAAGACATCGTATGGGTCTTTTTCGCTCAAAGCTTTCGCGGCTTTCTCGCTCGCGCCGTCATCCACTTTGTTAAGAATCTCAGTTAGAGACATGCGGCCTTGACCGAATAGCTCGCCGTTAACGAATACACTCGGTACGGCCATGATGTCACGTTGTTTTACTTCATCTTGGAAGAGCGCGCCATCGATCATGGTCGCGTTCACTTTCGGGTTGATCGCCGCCATCATATTGAACGCTTGAACCACGTCTGGACAGTTTTGACACGAGAGTGAAATAAAGATTTCAACATCAAGATCTTTGTCTAATGCGGCGATTTGCTCAATCACCTCAGGCTCAAGCTTGATTGGGTGACCGCCAGAGTGCAGCAGCGCCAAAACGAGAGAAGTAAATTCATGTCCCATTGGCAAGCCGGCAAAGCGCAATGACGTACCTTTGGTCGGGTTGGTCACTGCCATCACAGGTTTGCGTGCGCTGGCATTATCATCTCGTTCAACACTGATCAGATCGCTCATCTCAGCGATTTGATTGGCCAAGGCGAGGATGTCATTGGCGGCTTTGCTTTCATCTAGGCTAACCACTAGACGAACCTCTTCTTTTACATTGGCGAGATATTGTTTGAGTTGTTGTTGAATCGCTTGGTCTAGCATGGTGGTACTTACCTTAAATAAACAAAAGAGTGGTTACTCTGGATAAAAACAGGTTGGGAAGAGAGCAAACCGGGTAGAAGGTCGTCAGGTATCAGACCCAGAATGCTCTCTTAATTAGGTTCCTAATAGGGGAGGAACAACAATCTCAGTGAGATTAGATTTTGCCAACTAGGTCTAGAGATGGTGCCAGTGTTTCTTCACCTTCTTTCCATTTCGCTGGGCAAACTTCGCCTGGGTGAGCAGCGACGTACTGAGCGGCTTTTACTTTGCGAAGTAGGTCTTCTGCGTCACGGCCGATACCTTCAGCAGTGATTTCCATCGCTTGAATCGTACCTTCTGGGTCGATCAGGAATGTTGCGCGGTCTGCAAGACCTTGACCTTCACGCATAACACCGAAGTTGTTGGTGATGTTGCCAGTTTGGTCGCCAAGCATGTAGTAGTTGATTTTGCCAATAGTGTCTGAGCTATCGTGCCATGCTTTATGAGTAAAGTGTGTATCAGTAGAGACTGAGTACACTTCTACGCCGCGCTTTTGAAGCTCTTCGTAGTGGTCTGCTAGGTCACCAAGTTCAGTTGGACATACGAAGGTGAAGTCTGCTGGGTAGAAGAAGAATACCGCCCATTTACCTAGAACGTCTTGCTCTGTGACTTCAACAAATTCACCTTGTTTGAATGCGGTCGCTTTGAATGGTTTGATCTTAGTGTTAATCATATCTTTACTTTCCTCAGAATGTTTTGGGTGAGCAGTTCTTGCTTTCGGAAAGTATATTCTCATCCCCAGTAGACTAAATAAAATTGCTTGTAGCTATCTTATTGATAGGGAAATCCTATTAGAAATTAACAAGGCCTCGTCTAACGCAGTGTGGTTCGAGTCGGCGCTTTGTGCGCAAGATAAGAGCGGTGGAATTTTTCTTCGCTTTATCCGCGAGTTAGTGAATTGTCAGCTATCTTTTAAAGAAAACAACAGGAAGTCAGACAATGTATCAAATCACACCGTATCTCTTTTTCGCTGGAAGATGTGCCGAGGCGCTCCATTTTTATCGTGATAGTTTTGAAGCAGACGTCACATCAGTGCAATATTTCAAAGATTCACCACAGGTCATTGAGGGGGCGGAGCCGCATTGGATTATGCACGCAGAAATTGACATCATGGGCAATAAATTGATGCTCTCTGATGGCGTGGTGGCGAAAGAGCTGAGCGGAAACACCATCGCCTTATCCATTGTGCTTGACGATCTCGACTTACAAGCGAGGCTGTTCGATAAGCTCGCGACGCAAGGTCGCGTGATGATGCCTTTGGCCGACACATTTTGGGGAGCACGCTTTGGTAAAGTGGAAGATCAGTTTGGCATCCGTTGGATGCTGCACTGCAATCTAGTCTAATCTGCTGAGGTGTCATGTCGCATCAGAAATCCGTTGCTCACGTCTATTGATGAGTTGGTCAGGTAGGGTGGCTTTTTGTGATGAAATCGCCACCTAATTCATCTAAGATTGTTGGGTTATCAAAATGATTCAGTTGTATAAACGTCGTGGCTAGCATCAAAATTACCGTCGATCGTCTCCAACCCGGATTGCACATTCGACTGCCGCTCAAATGGAATGAGCACCCTTTCTTATTGAATAGCTTCAAGATAAAAGACGAAGAGCAAGTGCGACTCATTCGCCACTTGGGAATTAAGCACGTCTATATCAATCCTGCGCAAAGTGATGTTGAACCACTGCCACCGCAGAAAGCGCAACCCGAAGAAGAGGCCGACAATGACCACTCCGGCGTTGATAGTGAGGCAGAAAAACTCTGGCAGCAGAAACAAGAGCAAATAGAAAAGCTCAATGCCTATCGACGCCGAGTGATTCAGTGTGAAAAAGAGTTCGAACGATCGTTGTCAAAGATGCGAGCGGTGATGAATAAAATTCGCAGCCGACCAGAACAAGCCATTGATGAAGCATCGGAGTTAGTCAGCGATGTGGTCGACAAATTGCTTAGCGATGACAACGTGACGTTACATCTGATGAACGGTAAGAGTGAATTTGAGGACATCTATTTTCACTCCCTCAATGTTGCGGTTATCGCGATGATGATTGCCAAGGCTAAAAAGCTCAATGCAGACAAGATAAAAGAAGTCGCGTTTGCTGCGCTATTCCATGATATGGGAAAAGTTAAAATCCCAACGGCAATAGTCCGCAAAAAGACGGCCTTGACGGAGCCAGAGAAAAACTACCTCAAACTGCACACCAAGTATGGTTTTGACTTGGCCGATAAAATAGAGAGCTTTCCGGAAAGTGCTAAAACGGTCATTACTCAACATCATGAACTGAATGATGGTTCTGGATACCCTCAAGGGTTAAAAGAAGAAGAGATAGATATGATGACGCAAATAGTGTCGGTGGCGAATGCGTATGACAATCTCTGTCACTGCAATATCGAAGCAGAACAAAAGATCCCTTATGTTGCGCTGTCTCACCTTTATAAAAACTGCAAGCATCTCTATAGCAACGAAAACCTCGGCATTTTAATCAAGTTTATGGGCGTCTACCCACCTGGTACCGTTGTCCAACTGTCCAACAACATGGTTGGCTTGGTCATTTCAGTCAACGCGCGCAATATTCTCTACCCGAATGTGCTGATGTACGACCCTTCTGTGCCAAGGACTCAAGCGCCGATTCTCGATTTAGCGGAAAAAGAACTGAAAATAGTGAATGCGATTTTGCCTGCTAAGCTTCCAGATAAAGTAAAAGAGTACTTAAACCCACGCTCACGTATTTCATACTTCTTTGATTCAGACAGTTAGAAGTTGAGTTATCCACAGGCATTTGTGTATATGCTTAGGGTAGTGTGCGCGTAAACTAGGTATAAAATAGCGCCTGATCGAAAAGTAGTCGGTCAGGCGTTTTTTGATAAAAAAAAGGCTTTTTTCGCTTGCGCTATTTCTGTTGCTCCCTATAATGCGCATCCACTGACACGGCAGACGCCACAAGGCTTCAGCAGTGTTAAGAGAGGTAAAGACTTCTTGAGAAAATAAATTTGAAAAGTGTTTGACTCTTCAAATTAACTCGCTAGAATGCACCTCCGCTTTGAGAGAAAGTTTCTTGAAAAGCAAAGCTCTTTAACAATATAAACCTATCAATCTGTGTGGGCACTCGTTGATGATAATCCAATTGGAAGCTTAGGCTTCAAATTAGGTTTCAATGAACTGAGTGACCATTCGAATTGGGAAGCAGCCTTGAGCTGTTTTGTTTTACTTTTTCAAAAGTGAAAACCAATAAGAGCACAGTCAATTCAAGTTTTCTAGGAACTAGCTTCTAGTCACTAGGAACTTATCAGTATTCATTGAGCCGACAAAATCTTAAATTGAAGAGTTTGATCATGGCTCAGATTGAACGCTGGCGGCAGGCCTAACACATGCAAGTCGAGCGGAAACGACTTAACTGAACCTTCGGGGAACGTTAAGGGCGTCGAGCGGCGGACGGGTGAGTAATGCCTGGGAAATTGCCCTGATGTGGGGGATAACCATTGGAAACGATGGCTAATACCGCATAATAGCTTCGGCTCAAAGAGGGGGACCTTCGGGCCTCTCGCGTCAGGATATGCCCAGGTGGGATTAGCTAGTTGGTGAGGTAAGGGCTCACCAAGGCGACGATCCCTAGCTGGTCTGAGAGGATGATCAGCCACACTGGAACTGAGACACGGTCCAGACTCCTACGGGAGGCAGCAGTGGGGAATATTGCACAATGGGCGCAAGCCTGATGCAGCCATGCCGCGTGTATGAAGAAGGCCTTCGGGTTGTAAAGTACTTTCAGCAGTGAGGAAGGTGGGTGTGTTAATAGCGCACTCATTTGACGTTAGCTGCAGAAGAAGCACCGGCTAACTCCGTGCCAGCAGCCGCGGTAATACGGAGGGTGCGAGCGTTAATCGGAATTACTGGGCGTAAAGCGCATGCAGGTGGTTTGTTAAGTCAGATGTGAAAGCCCGGGGCTCAACCTCGGAATTGCATTTGAAACTGGCAGACTAGAGTACTGTAGAGGGGGGTAGAATTTCAGGTGTAGCGGTGAAATGCGTAGAGATCTGAAGGAATACCAGTGGCGAAGGCGGCCCCCTGGACAGATACTGACACTCAGATGCGAAAGCGTGGGGAGCAAACAGGATTAGATACCCTGGTAGTCCACGCCGTAAACGATGTCTACTTGGAGGTTGTGGCCTTGAGCCGTGGCTTTCGGAGCTAACGCGTTAAGTAGACCGCCTGGGGAGTACGGTCGCAAGATTAAAACTCAAATGAATTGACGGGGGCCCGCACAAGCGGTGGAGCATGTGGTTTAATTCGATGCAACGCGAAGAACCTTACCTACTCTTGACATCTACAGAACTTAGCAGAGATGCTTTGGTGCCTTCGGGAACTGTAAGACAGGTGCTGCATGGCTGTCGTCAGCTCGTGTTGTGAAATGTTGGGTTAAGTCCCGCAACGAGCGCAACCCTTATCCTTGTTTGCCAGCACTTCGGGTGGGAACTCCAGGGAGACTGCCGGTGATAAACCGGAGGAAGGTGGGGACGACGTCAAGTCATCATGGCCCTTACGAGTAGGGCTACACACGTGCTACAATGGCGCATACAGAGGGCGGCGAACTTGCGAGAGTAAGCGAATCCCAAAAAGTGCGTCGTAGTCCGGATTGGAGTCTGCAACTCGACTCCATGAAGTCGGAATCGCTAGTAATCGTGGATCAGAATGCCACGGTGAATACGTTCCCGGGCCTTGTACACACCGCCCGTCACACCATGGGAGTGGGCTGCAAAAGAAGTGGGTAGTTTAACCTTTCGGGGAGGACGCTCACCACTTTGTGGTTCATGACTGGGGTGAAGTCGTAACAAGGTAGCGCTAGGGGAACCTGGCGCTGGATCACCTCCTTATACGATGATTATCGTTTTGAGTGTCCACACAGATT
>NZ_JCBDGH010000033.1:0-95182 GCF_059833955.1 Vibrio sp. R15-SG3-ISO1A | reverse complement strand
GGCTTATCGCCGATATAAGCCGCAACAGAACTGAAACTAAGACCATCATGAATATAGTGGGTATCGCGATTGGCGCGACCGGATTATTGTTACTGTGCCTGTTTCTTTGGATGCTGGCACTCTCGCTGCGTAAAAAGCGTTTAGAGAATGAGCGTAAAGCGCGCGATATGGCGCTACGAAAAGCCATCGAGAAGAATCGTAAGCAGGAAAAAGAGGAACGCTTGTATAAAGCAGAGTCTGGCCATGTCCCGACGATTCTGTATTTAGCGAAAGAAGCGGAGCGCCATAACATTCAAGAAGCCTTGTATTGGTATACCAAAGCGGCCAAACAGGACAATGTGACCGGGATGTATGGCGTGGTGCGTATCAGCAATCGCATGAAACAAGATGTGATCTTGAAGGAGCAAGCCAAGTATTGGCAAACGTGCATTGCCGCCCATGAGGGGAGTCTTCCTCATCGCTTTGAGATGGGGGTAGCGCTATTCCACGGCCGTGGCGTCGAGAAAGACATTGTGAAAGCGCTAGAGACGATAGAAAGCGCCGCCAAGCAAAACTTTGTTGATGCGATCAACTTCCTTGGCGACTGGTATATTGCACCGAATAACCCACAGACCAATCCGACAAAATCGACGGACTATTTTCGTCGCGCTGCGGCGCTGAAAAGCAATGAAGGTCGAATGAAGTTAGGTCTGAATTATATCTACGGACGTGGTGTTCCTGTCAGTCACGAAAAAGGGTGTTACTGGCTCGAAAGAGCGGCGGAAAAGGGCTACCTTGAAGCGATGTACCGTGCCGGTGAAGCTTGGATGGATTACCGCCCCAATGGCAACTCAATCGCTTATATTTGGCTGTTTCTAGCGGCGCAACTCGGCTACGAGCAAGCCAGATTGCTACGCGATCAAGTGGCGTTAAATATTGGTGTGGACACTGTGGTCGGCTTACAAGCCTTATCGAAACCCATGTTGAAGAAGATTCGAGAAAAGAAAGTCAGCAAGCATTCGATTATTCGCGCGCTGAACAAGCTCTATAAACGCAAAATTCCGTTGTTAGAGCAGGAGCTATCGGTCTTGAGTAAAGATGATCTATTGAGCAAAGAAGCGCTGCACAGCGAAGGCGATTCTGCGTTACCAGAGTCGCAAACAGAGACGCTCCAGCCAGATCCTTCTCGGCAAGGTGAAACGCAAGGTCAAGGTGAGGAGCGTACAACGAGCGACCCACTAGACTTCAGTCAGTCACATTTTGCTCCGACATCTAAATCATCCGGTGATTGAACCGAACCGACGAATGATTGAATGTGTAACAATAAAAAAGGCTCCCAGTTGGACTGGGAGCCTTTATCGTTTATGCAGGTGTGATTATGCGTTCTCTTGATTGTGTTTCGATTTGCAAACGGCTGCAGTAAACACAACGTCGGTTGAACTGTTCAGCGCGGTTTCCGCGGAATCTTGCACAACACCAATGATAAAGCCGACCGCGACGACCTGCATCGCCACTTCGTTTGGAATACCAAAGAGGCCACACGCCAAAGGAATCAGCAGCAATGAACCACCGGCCACGCCCGACGCGCCGCAGGCAGAAATGGATGCCACAATACTTAGAAGCAAGGCTGTCATTAGGTCAACTTCAATACCCAGGGTATGAACCGCCGCCAACGTCAGGGTTGTGATGGTAATGGCTGCACCTGCCATGTTGATGGTGGCCCCGAGTGGGATGGACACGGAGTAGGTGTCTTCATCTAAATCCAGCTTTTCACACAACGCCATGTTGACCGGGATATTGGCTGCACTTGAACGGGTAAAGAAGGCGGTAACGCCACTTTCACGCAGACATTGGAATACCAGCGGGTATGGGTTTTGACCAGTCTTTACTAAAACAATCAGTGGGTTGACCACCAATGCGATGATTGCCATCGAACCAAGTAATACCGCCAGAAGGTGTGCATAACCAGCCAGCGCTTCAAAACCTGTGGTTGCCAGTGTTGAAGAAACGAGACCGAAAATACCAAAAGGAGCAAGACGGATAATGAAACGAACGATTTGCGATACGCCGTGGCTAAGATCTTCAAACACGGCTTTCGTCGTACCTGAAGCATGATGCAGAGCCAAACCAAGACCGACAGCCCAAGCTAGGATACCGATGTAGTTTGCACTCATTAGCGCATTGACTGGGTTGTCGACCAACTTAAACAGCAGCGTATTTAATACTTCACCAATGCCTTGCGGTGGTGTAGCGCCTTCTGCACCCGATACCAGTGTCAAGGTGGTAGGGAACAAAAAGCTCAGTACGACGGCCGTTAGCGCGGCGGTTAATGTGCCAAATAGGTACAAAACCACGATAGGACGCATGTAAGTGTGTTGGTTTTTCTTTTGGTTGGCGATAGACGCAGCCACCAAAATGAAAACCAAGATAGGCGCGACGGCTTTTAGTGCGCCGACAAATAGGCTTCCAAGTAACCCGACACTTTGAGCAGACTCCGGAGACACGGTAGCCAGTCCAACACCAAGGATGATACCGGCTAGGATCTGTAGCACCAGATTTCCGCGCGCAAAGCGGGCAAAAATAGAGTTGTGTTGCATATGTATCCCTGCAATGAATAATTATCTGAGGTTATAGTTATTCCAGCTATTCCTAGCTGAAGCCGATATACTAGCGTGTTGAAATAATGTGTCTAGAATTAATTGAAACATAGATGAAACAATTGGATTTTTATCAAAGTTGTAAATTATATGTTACTAGTGTGGTGTGTTTTACAATAAAAGAATGATAAGAAAAAGGGAGCATACGCTCCCTCAGTGTTGTCTCAATTGGCCGTATTCGGCATAGACGTTAGTGGTGGTGCTTCATCCCGCTCATCACCTTTTTCACCGGAGCGGTAAAGGTTTGTGCCTCGCCATCTAGGTATTCAATGGTCACTTCAATCTCTTCACCCTCGACCAAAGGCGCCGTTAAATCAAACAGCATAATATGTAGGCTACCCGGTTTCAGTTCCACTTGCTCGTGCGCTGGCACGGTGATGCGCTCAATTTGGCGCATTTTCATCACATCGCCCTCTTTGATCACATCATGTAACTCTACTTTGCCTGCCGCACTGGTGGAGGCGGAGGAGATAATTCGCTCCTTATCACCTTTGTTCATTAGGGTGACAAACACGGCACTGGTTACCGCTGCGGGCGGCGTGGCACGAGCGTAGGCATGGTGCGTCATGACATCGGTATTCGCAACGACTGAAGCGCTCATTAGCAACGAAGACAGTAGAAGTGTAGGCAGTTTCATCAGGCAATCCTTTCTTTCTCAATCAATTATTTTTTATCAGCCTGCTGGGGCTGTTTGGTCACGGTGTTAAACGCCTCAACAATAGGCGCGGGCGTAAGAGTGTGGGGGACTTTGGTCAACAGTGTCCCATTCGGCGCTAAAAAGTAGAAGTAGGAGCTGTGATCGAGTGTGTAACCCAGCTCAGAGTTTTCCAGTTCGGTTTTTCTAAATATTACGCCATAGCGATGGGCGAGCGGGGTGGTGATCTCAAGAGGCGCCGAGAGCCCTTCTATTGACGGATGAAAATACTGCGCGTAGCGATGCGCATCGGCAGCGGCATCTCGCTCGGGATCTAATGAGATAAACATGGGTCTAAATTGGTGTTGAACCTCTTCACCCATCTGGTTTAGAGCGCCAGCCAGCATGGCCAGTGAAGTGGGGCAGACATCGGGGCAGCGAGTGAACCCAAAGTAAACCACACGGATACGTGGGTCGGACGAGTCAAAAATATCAACGGGTTGGCCTTGCTCACCATACAATATGGACGCGTCACGGCCATCATTGGTTGGGGTGACCTGCGATTGGTGATCGAGATAGCTTTTAAGGCCAAATCCCAGCGCAAAGGCGACGACTAAAATCAGGGACCAATTTCGACTCATCTTTCCATCCTTACTGAGAGTTTATGGTGGGTTTGACCGTCAGAGACGGTGCCATACCAAGTCATGGCGTCTGTCGTACAGACGGGGAGTAGCAGTTCGCCTTGATATTGCCCATCTCCAGTCCGCGCAAGCAAAAACTTTGGCGAACCCATCTCCATTTCAACGCCTTGGAGTGACAGAACCAGCGATTGAGCATCGTTGTTTGGCCAGGCGACAGTGACGGTGGTCGGCAGCAGAGGCTGACTGGTGTCTTTATCCGCGTGAATCGACACCGTGCCTAATTGACACGAAGAGGTGGTGAGAGCGCAGTACTCACTTAAGTCGATGGAAGTGTCTTGGTGGCGGGCTGTGCTCAACCAATGATAAATGTCACTGGCAAAGTAACCGCCACTGAGCGCCATGAGTACCAGTAGCCACTGCCAATGGCCTTTCCCGTGTATCGAAAAGCTTGATGTCATCGAACCGCCTCTCACATAAAAATTGTCACATCGACAAACAAGAGTGGCGGGATGTTACCACAGCTCAACGTGAACGCTGTATGGCTGGCAAGGATTTGTGCGCAAAATCAATGCTTTTTAAGCAAACCGTAGATAGCGTGGCTTAATAAGCGGCCATCAATATTTTCCTGATGGCTTAAGATTCCCTCAAGGGTCATACCGCAACGTGTGGCGACGGCGCGGCTCGCGTGATTGTCGACCGCAGCGCTCAGTTGGACTTTTTCCATCTGGTATTGGTCAAAGGCGATGTGCGTCAGCGCTTGAACCACTCGCGTGGCAATCCCCTTACCTTGATGGTGTTGGCTTATCCAGTAGCCCACTTCAACGCATTTCGTGTCATGGTTGATGCTATTGAAACTGCAGTTACCAATAATATCGCCATTGTAGAGGATGGCGCAGGTCATGGATTTGCCATCGGCGTAATCATGTAAGGAGCGTTGAATGAACAGGCGAAAATCTTGCTCTGTTTGGCAATGGGCAGGCCAAGCTAGCCACTGTGTTAGGTAGGGCAGTTGCTCTGTGACCAACTGAGCATAGTGGGCCGCGAACGACTCATGAACCAGTGCCAATGAGACTTCGTCATCAACCTCATAACGAAACATGCTTGCACTCCTTTGCAAAGAAATAACGCGCTCGTTTGAGTGCGTGGGTGATTATTGGTTGTTGATGTGCGCTTTGAAACGAGCTTGAGTTTCTGCGTCGGCTTTGTTGTACCAAAAATGGAGCATTTCTTCGGCCGTATTGCTGTCAACTTGTGTGGTAGGGGCTGGCGTGGCAACTGAAGCCGTAGCAGCGACGGTAGAGAGTGCTGCGACACCACCTTGGCGGTTGTACTCGGCCAGTTCGATTTGGTGGTTGCGCCCAAGTTGAAAGCCATCTTTGACCAATTTATCTTGTTTGGTCTCCAGCGTGTTGCCACTCTCATCTATAAGTGACCACTCGACATGACTGATTTGCTTGCGCGCCTGGTTTTCATTGCGGTATTTAGGCAGAGCAAATTCCAGCTTAATGTTTGAAGCGTTGAAGGTGCCAACGAGCGGATCGCTTTCTAAAATAACGCGATCATTACCTTGGTCAAAATAGGGTTGGTACTGGAACAAAATTTGGTTCTCACCATCGGGTAGGGTCAGGGTTTTCGACGCAGAGAAAAACCCGCCTTCTAGTTTAGGGCTAGCGTCATTGACCACTAATACATTAATGGTATCAGGAATGGAAAGGGTGACATCGGCAAAGGCTGCGCTACTGATCAATGCGGTCGCAGCGAACAGGCAAAATTGATTTTTCATGGTATTCCCTAATTACAGAGTAGCCTATGAAACAGGCACTTAACTCATGCATCATCGCGCGTATCGGGCGTCGATTTCAATAACCTTATGTGAGAAGTTTGAAAATTTAACACAATCTTCATTGGCGTAAAGGTCGCACACCGATGAGACAGGATTCTGTATGGTTTATTGTGCGGCGCACTTCACGGTAATCTCAAAAAGGTTTTCGCTATAGTGTAGGAATGTTCAATTCAACAGGAGGATAACGCTATGACAAGCAGCATGCTGGTCGACTTTTTCGTGCGACAATCAGCATTAGACAGCAAACTCGTGTTGTCGTCGTGGTACAACTTGGACTACTGCCTTTCCCTGCTCAGCAAAGAATCCTCATCACTTTGATCCCCTTTGTCAGCGCCATGCGCTGCGAGAAACACAACCGTTAAATACATTTTAAGATCGTCACTGCGAGATGCAGCATGTGCATGCTGATCTGGCACGCTAGCGTATCGCGAGTTCCTGGCGATCAATCAAAGGATCAAAAGATGAAACGCATTCCAGAACCGTTCCGCATCAAGATGGTGGAACCAATTAAAATGACCACCTACCAAGACCGAGTTGAAGCGCTCAATGAGGCTGGACTTAACCCGTTTTTGCTTAGAAGTGACGATGTGTACATCGACTTGCTCACCGACTCTGGTACCGGGGCGATGAGTGACAACCAATGGGCAGGCTTGATGCTGGGGGATGAGTCTTATGCGGGCAGCCGCAACTACTACAACCTTTGCGCGGCAGTTGAGCACTTTTTTGGCTATAAACTTACGGTTCCCGCACACCAAGGCCGAGGGGCAGAGCAGATTCTCTTTCCCGCGTTGATTGAAAGAATGAAAGTAGTACGCGGTGGTACTGAGCCTGTCTTTATCTCCAACTACCATTTTGATACGACCGCAGGTCATATCGAGCTAAACGGCGGCAAAGCGATTAATGTTGTCGATGATCGCGCGTTTGATACCACCAAGCCGTACGACTGGAAGGGCAACTTTGACCTCGATAAACTGCAAACCACCATAGAGGCTCATGGTGCCAACAATATCTGTGCGATCATCACGACGGTGACGTGTAACAGCTCGGGCGGGCAACCTGTTTCCATGGCCAACATGCGTGCGGTCTACGAGATTGCTTCGAAAAATGACATTCCAGTGGTAATCGATTCCGCGCGTTACTGTGAAAACGCCTACTTTATTAAGCAACGTGAAGTCGGCTATCAAGATAAGTCGATACTTGAGATCATCCGTGAGATGTACCAGTACGGGGACATGTTGACCATGTCGGCGAAAAAAGACCCAATGGTGAACATTGGTGGTTTATGCTGCATTCGAGATCATGAAGAGTTATTCCAAGCAGTGCGCACCCGATGTGTGCCGATGGAAGGGTTTGTTACCTATGGTGGTATGGCGGGCCGTGACATGGAAGCGCTCGCACGTGGTCTCTATGAAGGGGCAGACGAAGATTTCCTTCACTACCGCATCTCTCAGGTTGAGTATCTTGGTGAACGTTTGCAACAAGGCGGTATTCCAATCCAAACGCCAACGGGTGGCCATGCGGTGTTTGTCGATGCGGCGAAAATCTTGCCTCACATTCCAGCGGATGAGTTTCCTGCCCAAGTGCTCTGTAATGCGCTCTATTTAGAAGCGGGTATTCGCGCGGTTGAGATAGGCTCTTTGTTGCTTGGCCGAGATCCTCAAACGGGGGAGCAAAAAGCCTCTGATTTGGAGTTGATGCGTTTGACCATTCCGCGCCGCGTCTACACCAATGATCACATGGATTATATTGCCGATGCGATCATTGCCCTGAAAGAGCGCGCACATGAACTCAAAGGATTGACGTTCGATTACGAGCCGCCAGTGCTGCGTCACTTTACGGCGCGTTTTTGCTCTAAGTAGTGGAGTCTATTTGGTTAAATAGCCTTTCGCGTATAGAGCTGGTCACTTAGATAACTATTTGCCTAGGTAACTGTTCACCTAGGTAACTGTTCACATAAACAACAACGCGCCAAACGGTTTAACACCGAGTGGCGCGTTGCTTTATCAGAGCGTGGGTTAGTGATTGACCGCGCGCACTTTACCTTGTTTCAAGCTGTTGAGTACCTCAGCTTTAGGCCCGTCAGCGATAATACTGCCTTTTTCCATCACGATGACTCTGTCGACGACATCAAGCATTGAGGTTTTATGCGTGATAAGGATCAGCGTCTCGCTCGATTTCAATTGAGAGAGCTGCTGCTTGATATGCATCTCAGACCGATTATCCATTGCGCTGGTGGGCTCATCCATCAACAAAACGGGTGGGCGGCCAAGTAAGGCTCGCGCGATGGCGACGGATTGTCTTTGGCCACCGGAAAGCAGCATTCCACCTTCGCCCACTTGCCTTTCTAGCCCGGCAGGGTCTTGTTGAGTAAACACGGTCACGCCAGCGCGGTTAGCCGCATCCATCACATCGCGATCATCGGCAAGCGGTTTGCCAAGCGTAATATTATCGCGAATCGAACCGTAGAAGAGCTGACTGTCTTGCGGCACACAGCCAATGTTGCGTCTTACGTCGATGTGGTGCATTTGGTCTATGTCCGTATCGTCGATGCGCACGTGTCCTTCAGTGGGTTTGTACAAGCCCATGATCAAGCGCTCAAGTGTGGTCTTGCCTGAGCCAATTCGACCTATGATCGCCACTTTTTCACCTGGGTTGATAACTAAACTGAGGTCACGAATCGACGCGATGGGTGAGTCAGGGTAGTGAAAGGTGACTTTATCAAGCTCAATCTTACCGTGTACGATTGGGCGGTGAATGTAGCGTTTACCCTCTTCTTGTTCGTCAGGCATCGACATGACTTGCTCAATGATGGTCATAGAGGATTTGGCTTGGTTGTATCGAGTCGAGAGCAGTGACAGCTGCACCATAGGGCCAATTGCTCGACCGCTCAACATGGTGGCAGCAATCAGACCACCCATGGTCAATTCACCTTCAGAGATCAAATACACGCCAAGAATGATCATCCCAACGTTCGACGCTTGCTGAACAAATCCCGCTGTGTTTTGAATGCCATCGGTAATTCGGCGACTTTTGATGTTCCAGTTGGCCATGTGGGCAACGGCTTCTTCCCAGCGGAACTGAAATTGGCTTTGGGCGCCAAACAATTTCACGGTTTCCAGCCCAGCCAAACTCTCAATCAAGTTCGCGTATTTTTGCGATGCGAGTCTTGAACCCTCTTCGATGGTATGACGCAAAGGCCCTTGAATCAGCAGTGAGTAGATGACCAGGATCACCACCCCGACAATCGGTACCAGCACCAAATTACCGGCCATTAGCCAAATCAGAAGCAAAAACAGCAGCGCAAAAGGCAAGTCAATCAACGAGCCTATGGTTGCCGAGGTGAAGAACTCACGAATCGATTCAAACTCTTGTAAGTGGCGAGCAAACGCGCCCACGGAAGGGGGGCGAGACTCCATTCGAATCCCCATCACTTTGCTAAAGAGTTTGGAGGAGATGAGAATGTCCGACTTTTTGCCTGCTACATCAATGAAGTAACTTCTTAGTAGTTTGAGCACCAAATCAAACAAGAAGATGACAAAGATCCCGCTCGCCAACACCCACAAGGTTTCAAACGCCAAGTTAGGGACCACTTTGTCGTACACCAAGCGGGTAAACATTGGCGCGGCAACGGCGAACAAGTTGATGAGAATAGACGCAATTAACACATCTCGATAAATGCGTTTCGATTGCCAAATGGTGCTCCAGAACCAGTGACCCTTTTTGGTATTGAGCACTTCGGGTGAGCGCTCATCGTAACGGAATTGCTTTTTGACCAAGAAGTAGCGGCCAATGTAGAGCGCTTCGAGTTCATCCATGCTGATGGAAATCGGTACAAGGCCAGATTCACCTGTAACGATTTCCGCTTCGCTGCCTTCGTCATTGATGCTGTTGAGAACGCACGCGTCACCGCTTTTAAGCAGCAGTACAACGGGCAATACCAATTGGGGAATGTCGCTCAGCTTTGAGCGGTTTTCTTTCGCGACTAGACCAGCCCGTTCAGCCGAGCGCGGAAATAGGAAAGGTGTGAGCTTCCCGTCAGCAAGAGGCAGCCCATTAATGAGTGCCTCTGGAGAGTTCGCTAAACCATAGTAGCGACTGACGTAGATAAGCGAATTTAATAGCGGATCCTGCATGCTAACCCTTTGTCGTTATTTATCTACGATGAAGCCTTGGAAGACTTCAATAAAGTGTTCAGATAGGAAATCAAGCTGCGTTTGTGTTTCCACTCGCGAGGCGATGGTCTTGATACCCAAATTATGCGCAGTGCGCGAGATAGACGTCAATGTGAACTTCTGCTTTTCATCATCAAGGTGATGAGTGTAGAGATAATCCAGTTTCACGTACGCAGGACGGAACTCGTTGATGTAGTCGAGCGATTGGAAATTCCGGCCGTAATTATCGACACCAAAGTCGGCGCCAGCGGTACGAATGGCATTACAAAATAGAGCAGTGTGGTGCGGCGCATTGATAAAGCAGTTTTCTGGAATCTCAAAGTGGAGCAGAGGGGCGACTTTGCTGTGCTTGGCTAAATATTGAGATATCCAGCGAATGAAGCTTGGCTGGGAAATACTGCTTTGCGACATATTGATGGCAACGGGTTCTTTGAATTCGCCGCGGCTTAGCTTGTCCACCACCGATTGAATGACGTACTCATCAAAGATGTGGCTTGCGCCCAATTGTTCAAGCGCAAACAGGTATTGGTTGGCGGTATAACGCTCATCGCCTTTCTCAATCGCAGAGAACACCTCGCGGTGGTATGTCTGTCCCCAGGAGTCGTTCGCGGCCTGGAACCTAAAGGAGAACCAATCGTTGCTGATCGCCTCTTCAACCAAGTTTTTCCATTGCTGTTTGCCCATGAGATTTTCAGTGTTTTCACCGGTCACATAGCCATAATTGGAATCTGGGTTTGCTTTGGCTGCTGCCAACGCGTTATCAAGCATGGTGAGAATTTCAGACGTACCGCGCGATGTTTTGCTGTACACCACACCCAGTGAGACATTAGCGGTCGCCATGCCGGTAGGATCGGCACTGACATCTTGCACAAAGGTAATGATGCTGTCCGCCATCAGTTTGAGTTCACTGTCATCGATGTTAGGAAGGATGAAACCGAACTCTTCAGACGAGATGCGCGCCAATGTCGCTTCCGGCGAGGAGATAGAGACTTTTAGGTGATCGGCCAGCTCTCTGACCATGCCATCACCCGCTTCATAGCCTTTTTCCTCATACAGTTCACGGATAAAGCTCGCCTCTAAAATAGCAACGCCACCCATTCCGCCTTCGGTCAACCATGCGTTCAATTGGCTCATGTAGTAAGCGCGGTTGCCTAATTGAGACACGGGATCGATGTAGGCACGTTGTCTTAATTGTTGTGCTTCTTGAGCTTGCGCTTTAAACGATTTCTCTACTTGAGCAGACATGCTGTTGATGCCATCGACCACGTAGATGAGATCTTTGGTCGCAGGGCGGGGAAGAGGTTCGCCGAATTGATTCTTCGCCACTTGCTCCATTTTGGTGACGATGAGCTGGAGCGGTTTTAATGCGCGGCGCAAGATGAAAGAGATCGCAAACAAGCCAATGAGGAAGATAAAGCAGAACGCATAAACCAAACGTTCGAAGGCAAGCCATAGCTGGGTGTAGGCATCCCCAGGGTGGCTGACAATTTCGACTTCCGCTAGTTGCATCCAGCCACTGGTTACCACACGTCTATCGTGAATGGTGTCGAACAGCTTAAGGTCGGTAAACCAGGTTGGGACATTGTTTGGTTTGATTGGGTAGGCGCGTAATATCTCATCGCCAGTATCGAGGAAAATCAGACGAACGATAGAGTAGCTACTGCCATCAAACAGCGCATTAATAACGGATTCCACCGCGACTTGGTCCTTATTCTCCAAATAAGGAGCCAAAGCCAAGCCGACCGTGTTGATGGTGTTATTCACTTCTGAGCGCTGTTGCTGCTCTAAGTTGTTTCGCGTGGTGTTGAATTCAATGATAAAGACCGAGATCATTAACATCAAAAAGACCGCAATCATTCCCGCGACAAGTTGTTTATATAACGTCATATTGCCTACTCATCATAATTGACTATTGGTTTATTGAGTTTGAGCGATTTTTCTCGCGCACGGAGATCGTTCCATAAGCTAAGTCGGGACGATTTTCCTGCTAACTGTCCGTTTTTCGACTTCATTAACCAGAGGTTTTTACCATTGAAACTGTAGATCGGTAGTAGATCGCGGCGGGTGGAAGCGCGGCGAATCTGCGGGTTAATGTTGTCGAGAAGTAAAGGTTCCGCACTGGGTGATGAATAGTAGGCGAGAACCATGTGAAATTGATTCAGTTCGATGGCTTTAACATACACCAGCCTCAATTTTCTGTCTGAGACGCCAAGTTCAAGCAGTGAAAAATATTTGGCAATGGTGAAATCTTCGCAATCGCCGGCGTTCGCGCCTAAAAATTCGAGCGGCGTCGCCCAATAGTCGGCTTTGCCCCACAGTCTGTCATCGTTAACGAAGTGAAGCTGATTAAAAAAGTTGTTCACTTTTTCAAGTTGTTCTGTCTCCGGTAGCGATTGATATTGTGAGATTTCGTTGCGCCAGGTTGCTACGCGCTTTGCCGCTCTTGGGCCATAGACTTTATGCACAGCCGACACCCATCGTTGCTCTGATGTATTCAGAGCAAACGACGTGGCGGAGCTTATAAGCATAAGCACTAAGGCCCAACAATACTTCATCGATTACAGGCCGCTTTTGTGTACGTTAGAGTTGTGCATTCACTATTCCTTTAGTGCGTTACTTTTTGCGCTCATGATCGGTTTGAGTAGATATTCCAGCACAGTGCGCTTACCGGTAATGATATCGACCGACGCTGTCATCCCAGGGATGATTGGCAGTGACTCATCTTTGTTTAATGACGTTTCACTGGTCCGCACACGCACCAAATAGAAGCTATTGCCTTCTTCGTCGGTGGTGGTATCCGCGCTGATGTGCTCAAGAGAGCCTTCTAATCCGCCGTACTTGGTAAAATCATAAGCAGAAAATTTCACAATCGCGTTGAGGTCTGGCCTGAGGAAAGCGATATCTTGTGGCGCAATCTTGGCCTCGACCAACAAGGTATCTTCACTCGGTACGATTTCAACGATGTCCATGCCGGGTTGGATGACGCCACCGACGGTGTTGATATTGAGCGTTTTGACGGTACCAGTAACAGGCGACGTGACAATGGTGCGATTGACTCGGTCTTCGAGGCCAACGGTCGACTCGGTCAAGGAGGAGAGTCGGTCTTGCGCATCATTGAGTTTTTCTTGTTGCTCGGAGCGAAATTTCTGCGCCGCGTCTATGCGTGCCAACATTGACTCGCGAATGGACGACCGTAGAACAGGTACTTTCAGTTCACTTGAGGTCAACTCTCTGCGCGTATCGTTTACCTGGCGTTGCAGTTTGAGCAGCTCAATGCGAGGTACTACGCCTTCTTCCGCAAGTGGTTCGGTGATTTCGAGCTCTTTGCGTGCAAAGTCATAGCTGTCTCGCAGGTTTCTTACACGTGCTTGAATTTCTACTAAGTCTTGTTGCTTCTGCTTAACCTGCTGATCTATGACAGAGATTTGGTTACGCAGATTATTGAGATCCTGACGGTATTCAGCCCGTTGGCGAGCGACGAGTTGAGGCTGACGTTCTTCCAGAATCGGCGGGAAGGCGAGCTTACTGAAGTCGAGTTGAACGTTACTTTGCCAGTTGCTGTCGTCGAACTCTTCATTCACTTCAACACTGGTAATGGATGCAGAGAGCTGCAGAACACTGGCGGTCAGGTTGGCGACTTGCTGCTCTCGCTCGCGAAAGTCAGAGCGAAAACGGGTGTCATCGATGAGTAGCAGTTGTTGGCCTTTTTGGACGATTTGTCCCTCTCGAACGAGGATTTCTTTCACCAAGCCGCCTTCAAGGTTTTGCACGATTTGGACTTGAGAAGAGGGAACGACTTTGCCTTGACCTACGGTCACTTGATCGATCTGTGCCCAAGAGGCCCACACACCGGCCAAAATAAAAAACAGCACCATGACCCAGAGCATAATACGTGCGCTGCTCGGGGTGTTGAGTAGGAGGGCCGCGGTTTTATCATCGACGTAATCCAACTCATCCGGAGTGAGCTTGTTGTAACCGCTCTTACTCATTCGCTATCCTTTTCAATTTTGGTTATTTAATTGATTTTATTACTCAACCAGCAAAATGTTAAGAAAATGCTTATAGAATGTCGTGCTTTATATGTTTTTTGAGTCCTTGCCATTGAGTTTAGTTCCTTCATCGGGTGTTTCACTTGAGTTATACGATTTATGGGCGCACAATCAGCAAAAATTTATCGTCGCGGTCAATGAGGAGAAAAGATGGAACTGGAAGACATTCGTCGTGAGTACACTAAAGGCGGTCTGCGCCGTAAAGATTTGTCTGCGGACCCGATTGAGCAATTTGATCTATGGTTAAAGCAAGCGGTAAACGCCAAGCTCACCGACCCTACCGCCATGACCGTCGCGACAGTAGATGCCAACGGCCAACCTTTTCAGCGCATTGTGTTGCTTAAGCATGTCGACCAACAAGGGTTTGTCTTTTATACCAATTTAGGCAGTCGCAAAGCTCAGCACATTGAGGGCAATGCGAAAGTCAGCCTCCACTTTCCTTGGCACCCACTCGAGCGCCAAGTGCACATTACTGGCGTGGCGGAGAAGCTGAGTGTTGTGGAGAACATGAAATACTTCTCTTCAAGACCCAAAGAGAGTCAAATTGCGGCCATTGCCAGTAAGCAGAGTAGCCGTATTTCGGCACGCGGCATCCTAGAAGGTAAATACCTAGAGCTAAAAAAGAAGTTCGAAAAAGGTGAAATTCCGGTGCCCAGCTTCTGGGGTGGTTATCGCATTCGTCCAGAGAGCATCGAGTTTTGGCAGGGAGGTGAGCATCGTCTGCATGATCGTTTCTTGTTTTCGAAACAGCAAGACAACTGGCTGGTGGATCGTTTAGCGCCGTAGCCGTCTACACAAAACATTCAGTGTAAGAGACACAAAAAATGCCACAATTGTGGCATTTTTTATTGCTACTCGAGCTCACAGAGACTTGGCTTCAGCGTTAGTTAATGTCTCGTACCACTCGAAAACCGACATAGTTGGTGGCGGTAGAGTCGGACAAATAAAGCTGCTGATGAGCGGCGGACATATCCGGAGCAAAGTTCCAAGCGCCACCCTTGGCGATGTGACGAGCGCTGTTTGTCCACTGCCATACGTTGCCCACAGCGTCATACAAACCGAGTGGGTTAGGCTTAAAGGCGCTGACTGGTGACGTGCTCTTGTTTGCCCAAGGGGTGCCACTCCAGCCGGTATTCGCTTGACCGGGAACAAACTTATCTCCCCACCAGTAACGATCTTGACTGCCTGCTCTCGCGGCCACTTCCCACTCTTCTTCGGTTGGCAAGCGGTACAGAGCGCCAGTTTGCTTAGTTAACCAGCGGGCGTATGCATTGGCATCATTCTGGCTGACACACACTACAGGTGAGTTCGCGTATTGCTTGAACCCTGGGTTACGCCAGTAGCTGTTGGCAACTGGGGTGACTTCACCATTGACGATGGCTGTGCAGGTATTTTGCAATTCAGCATCGGTTTGATAGTTGGTCTGCTCTACAAAAGAAGAGAACTGAGTCACGGTAACAGGTGTGGCGCCAATCCCGAAAGCATGATCAAGGTGCGCTTGATAAGACGCGTGTTCACCAATGAAGTAGCGTCCCGGCAAAATGGTGATCATTTCTGGCGCTCGAGTGCCTCCGGGCAAGCCATCTGCGAACTTGTCGCCTGCTTTGAGTGGGTTTTCAATTTCATTTAGCGTCGCGCGCAAGGTCTGGTCTTTGTTGACGCTGAGCGTTTGGTTAAATGGACGGTAGCCTTCTTTCGTTACGGTAACCTGATGTGAACCGACGGGAAGCATCACTTCCAGTGGCGTACTGCCGTAGTGAACACCGTCAATGGTGACCTTGTCGTTAAACAAGTTCGAGCGAACTGACAGCGTCACCCAAGCCACTTCTTGTTCGACGTTGGCGGTGTCATCAAACTGAGTACCCGGTGCAAAGCAGTATTGCTTATCGATGTTGAGCAGTGAACAGGCGGCGGCTTCAGCAGGCCGAGCTTCGAGCTCCACATCCATGATGGTTCGATAGCGCACACCATCGTAAAAGCCGGATTCTGACACACTGTGTCGCAGGACATGAATATTCAATGAGACCGCATTGAGATTGCGCTGAACCAGGTTAGCTTCAGAGGTTTGCTCTGCGATAGAAGCGCGAAACTGTTTGACGGCTTTCTGTAAGGCAAGTTCGCGCGTTTGTGTATCACATTGCGCCAACGTCAATTCGGCCTGACAACGATTGGTGAAACTGATGGGGAGTTTCACTGGGACTTTCAGTTCCGCTTTTAGGCGATCGGCACGAGCACGTAACTTGTCACTGTCTAACCCAAGGATGGTTTGCTGTAGCGCATCGACCGATGCTTGTCTCACCAATTGCTCTTGTTTCAACTCTTCAAGCTTTTGTTCGGCCTCGAGTCGCGACTTTTGGTTCTGTTTGACGTCTGCCCACGCACTTTGGTAGCGCTGCTGAGAGGCGGCGATGTCAATCGCGGGATCATCAATCATGCGTTGATAATCACGTTCAAGCGTTTCTTTGGCTTTATTGAATGCCTCATCCAAGGTTTTGGCTTGTTGAGATAAACGGGTTAACTCGGCTTGCTGATTCGTTACTTGCGTATTTTGCTCATCGAGCGCTTTCTTTGCATCGCTGAGTTCAGAGTGCTTAGTGAACAACTGATCATCAATTTGGATCAGTGAGGTGGGCGCCTCTTCAGCCATCGCATAAGAAGCAACAACACAAGGTGAAAGTGCCAGCAAAAGGGTCGATAAACCTAATCGCATTGTCATTCTTCTACATCAAAAATTAACTAATTGGACCATTCTAAACGAAAACGCCATTTTGTCTTAAGTTATCTTTTAATAACTTAGGGTCAAAATGGCGCTTTCGCTCATCTTTGTGAATTGGGTGCATGTTTATCCGTTGGGACGCAGCTTCACCCAAACCGTGTCATTGGTATTCACTGTGATCACGCGGTTGTATGTTTCAAAGCCATCTTTGGTGACGGTGACTTGATGTTGACCACGAGGTAAGACTACTTCTACCGGTGTGCTGCCGTAGTCGATACCGTTGATCACCACAGCGTCGTTATATTGGTCTGAACGAACGGTAACATTGACCCAGTTCTTCTCTTTTTGCTGCTTATCGGATTGAACCGCTTGTTCACCACGAAGACAGTAGCGAGTCGAAACGCCGAGCAGTTTACATGCCGCAGTCGCTTCGGGTTTGGCTTGCAGCTGTGCTTGCATTTGTGTGTAGTAGCTGCCTGTGCCTTCAAAGCCAGAACGAATGATTTGGCTCTCTTGAACGTGGACGTTAAGTTGCACGTCTTTTTCATTGCGCTTAGCGATATTGGACTCAGTCAGGTTGTCGAGTAGTTTCGCCTTAAAGGTTTTCACCGCTTTTTGTTTGGTGAGGTAATGACCTTGATTGGTACATTCACCCAGTGTCATTGTGGCTGCGCAGGTGGTTTTGTAGTTGGTTTCCAATACATCGCTTTGACGAAGCTCGGCTTCGAGTCGCTTGACGCGTGCTTCCACTTTCTGCTCAGCCAGGTAAGAAAGCTCGGAACTGATGCGCGCTTGCTTCTGCTTGATCTGGGAGAGACGCATTTCGCTTTCAGCGATGGCTTGTTGATTTTCGAGCGAAGCCGACTGGTTATCTTTCACTTGAGCCCAAGCGTCTTGGTACTCTTTTTGGAAAGAGACGAGGTCGATATCAGGATCGTCCAACAAGCGATTGTATTGTTTGTCCAATGCGGATTTGGCGCGGTTACGTTTCGCGTTCAGTTCTTGCTCTTCACGCTCAAGCTTACTTTTTTCATTCTGAAGTTGCTGAAGGCGCTCGGCTTCGGACTTGTACTCCGCTGCCATAGCATCTTGCTCTGATTCTTTATTGTTTAATTTACTGTCGATAGCGGAAACAGGGTCTACCTGAGTACTCTCTTCCGCAAAAGTCGAAGTCGATACCCAAAGTGGGCTTAGCGCAAGCAAAAGCGCTGGGATGCGACGTGTGATCATAAGTCCCTGCAACAATTTAACGTTTAATTCACCAATGTAATATACCGAAAACGATGAACGAATGAGAAAGTGTTTGCACCTCTTCGTTCAAAGCGGTATGGGTAAAAAGACAAACTTTTGACAGTCCTTGGCTCAGCTGTCTTACAGAGGTATCTTTCTTCCATTTATGCACGATGAGTAATACTCAATGTCCAAGTTTATCATTCATTTATGAAAAACTTATCCGTGCATTGCTCATTTTGGGCAGATTAATGAAATATGCAAGCAAAGAATCCCGATATCGAAATAAGAAAAGGGATAGAAGTGACATGAGCCGTAATTTATGTGCGCTTGATCATTCTTCCGATAAAGAAATAAACCTCTGTTCTTGTCGGTAATGATCAGTGTGTTGATGATATTTTCATCGTTTGTATGATCAATGAGCGATGGGCTCGATGGGTTTCGTGTTCGTCAAACTTTGTTATACCATGATCGAGATCACCGGATAGGCGCAAGAAAAAGCTGATGAATAGAGCAAAATCTCAATCCCAAGACACTCAACCTGCCAAAGTTTTGTCGCCTAGACCGGCGGAATTGATCACTCTACCTTCTTATATGACCTGCCATGACCACAGTTATACGCAAGTGGTTATTGGTCTGAAAGGCAAGGCGGAGTTTGAGGTGAATGGCTATGGGAACTATGTGGGGCCAGGGCAGGGCTGCGTCGTCACCTCAGGGTCTGATCATGCGTTTGGTGGCGTAGTAGAACAATCGGATATCTTGGTCCTTAACATGCCTATGCCGACGTCAGACGACCCTTTGATGCTCAATAAAATCAACGATCTGAGTCAAAAAGACACCTATTTCCAACTCGATAGCCAAATTCAAAAGTTGATTCAGATGCTAGTGTGTGAAATGCAATCGAACCCTGATGATTTGTTGCTTAGCCGCGCCTGCAACGATACGGTGGTGGCTTTATTGCAAAGACACATGTCTGCCTTTGAGACGATTCGCAAGGAGTCACGCTTTGATCTTGAGTCTATTGACCGCTATATCGACCGGCATCTCAGTCAGAAGATCTCCGTGGCTCAGTTAGCGGGTAGCGTGTTTCTTGGTGAAAGCCAGTTTCACAACCTCTTTAAAGAACAAATGGGGATCACCCCACATCAGTATGTGCTAGGTAAACGTATTGATATGGCCAAGCTACTGATTCAACAAGGTCAGCTTTCTCTTGGTCAAGTTGCGGAGCTCACTGGCTTCTCTGGTCAAAGCACCTTCACTCACACCTTTACCCGGCTGCAAGGCCTCTCTCCATCGCAATACAAGAAACAATTCGGTTAAAAAAGAAAACAGTTCCGATGCTTTGTTTTGCTGATTTGAGTGTGATTCTGTTTTTGTTTTGTTAAAAAACGTAGAATTCAGCAAAAAGCTCGGAGTTTTTGACAAGTATTCCACTCAAGCTCAAAATACACTGCTTGCCATTGTGATCAACAAATTCAAAGCATTCTCCGCTTTGAGCCGTTTCCGACAGACGTCGGGTGTGAGATTGAGGAAAACGCATGTTTACAGCAACGGATGTGTTAAACGCCGAGTTTGTTCAGCAACCGCTAGACAAACTTTGGTCGTTGATCTCGCCACTTTACATGGTGGACGAGTCGCAATGGTTAGAACAACTACTTCCATTGGCCACGCCAACAGAAGACGAAAAACAAGCCACACTAGAGAAAACAACGCAGCTTATTAAAGCGATTCGCGCAGACAAAAAAGCCATTCAAATGATTGATGCGCTGTTGCTTGAATACAGTCTAGATACCCAAGAAGGGATCTTGTTGATGTGTCTGGCAGAGGCGTTAATGCGCATCCCAGATGCGGCCACCGCTGATGCGCTCATCCGCGATAAACTCAGTGTCGCCGATTGGAAATCTCACTTAAAACACTCAGATTCTGTTTTTGTCAACGCGTCAACTTGGGGCTTAATGCTCACAGGTAAAGTCGTTGGGTTGTCTGAGCCACAAGCGCAAAGCCCAGTCAGTGCGGTAAATCGATTGGTCAATAAGCTTTCTGAGCCTGTGATTCGCAAGGCGATGCATCAGGCGATGAAGGTGATGGGGCACCAGTTTGTTTTGGGACGCACCATCGCTGAGGCGCAAAAAAATGGCCGCAGCATGCGCGACAAAGGTTACACCTATTCATACGACATGCTCGGCGAAGCGGCACTGACGACCAGTGACGCACACAAATATTTCAAAGATTACTTGATGGCGATCGAAGCTGTTGGCAGCGATCACTATGGATTGAAGACCAGCCCAGCGCCATCGGTCTCTATCAAACTGTCCGCGCTTCATCCACGCTATGAAATGGCGAACGAAGAGCGCGTGCTTAGCGAGCTGTATGACACTGTGATGCAGCTTCTGTCACGCGCTGTTGAACTTGATGTGGCGATCACTATTGATGCCGAAGAGGCCGATAGACTTGAGCTGTCACTGAAACTGTTCGAGAAAATCTACCGCACGGATTTGGTGAAAGGTTGGGGCAAGTTTGGTCTTGTGGTGCAAGCATACTCCAAACGCGCGTTGCCTGTGTTGGTTTGGTTGACGGGCTTATCGGCACAAGTTGGAGCAATGATTCCGGTGCGTTTAGTTAAAGGCGCCTATTGGGATAGCGAGATCAAGTGGTCTCAGCAGGCGGGCTATAACAACTATCCGGTCTACACACGCAAAGAAGCGACCGATGTGGCGTATCTTGCGTGCGCGCGATTCTTACTCAGCGAATCGGTGCGTGGTCGACTTTTCCCTCAGTTTGCCAGCCATAACGCGCAGACAGTCAGTGCCATTGCAGTGATGGCGCCGCACAAAGAATTTGAGTTTCAGCGCTTGCATGGGATGGGGGATGCTCTGTATCACCACGCGATGGCGAGCTACCAACAATCAGTGCGCATTTACGCGCCTGTGGGCAGTCACAAAGACTTGTTACCGTATTTGGTTAGACGCTTGTTAGAAAATGGCGCCAACAGCTCTTTTGTCCACCGTTTGGTCGATGCGCGATGCCCGATTGACTCTTTGACACAACACCCGGTCGATATGCTGCTCGCTTTTGACAGCTTCGATAACAAGAGCATTCCTCTGCCTCCCGCGATTTTCCCGGAGCGCAAAAACTCGTTTGGGATCAATATTGACGTTGAAAGTGAAGCGCAGAGTTTTGAGCAGCAAGTAGAGCAATTCTTAGCTCACCGATGGTTTGCAGGGCCGATGATCAATGGTCAAGTGCCGAGCGAAAGCATGATCAAGGAAAGTGGCCAGTCTGTGCCAGTCACTGCCCCTTATGATCGTCGCATTGAAGTCGGTCATGTACTGTATGCCAACCTTGATCATGTTTCCGAAGCGATTGATGTTGCGGCGCAGCATGTTTCATCATGGCGTGTCACTCCTGCAAGTGAGCGAGCACAATGCTTGGAGACGTTGGCGGATCTGTTAGAAACCCACATGGCTGAACTGGTGGCGCTGTGTCATCAAGAAGCGGGTAAGACTATTCATGACAGTATTGATGAAGTCCGCGAGGCGGTCGATTTCTGTCGCTACTACGCCAAGCAAGTTCATGAGCTAGCGCCAATGACCACTACATCACTAAGTGGTGAGCCTCAAACGGTTGAGCGAGTAGGCCGAGGTGTCTTTGTGTGCATCAGCCCTTGGAACTTCCCGTTGGCGATTTTCCTTGGTCAGGTTACCGCTGCGCTTGTTGCCGGAAATACCGTCGTCGCCAAACCGGCTGAACAAACCAGTTTAATTGCGGCGCGTGCCGTTGAGTTGATGCTCAAAGCCGGTTTTCCAGCTGGTGTTATCCAACTTGTGCCTGGGCTTGGCAGCGATATCGGTCACGCGTTGACATCCCATGAAGCGATTGCCGGTGTTGCCTTTACGGGCTCGAATGCGACGGCGCAACGCATCAATCAAACGTTGGCGGAGCGCGATGTTGACCCGGTACCGTTTATTGCGGAGACCGGTGGACAGAACGCGATGATTGTCGACAGTACCGCCTTGCCTGAGCAGGTGGTGCGCGATGTGATTCGCTCGGCGTTTGCCTCTGCGGGGCAACGTTGCAGTGCGCTGCGAGTTTTGTATGTCCAAGAAGACATTGCCGATCGCATCGTCAATTTGATTCAAGGCGCGATGCAAGAGTTGCGCGTTGCGGCGCCTTATCTGCATTCAACGGATGTGGGACCGGTCATCGATGGCAAAGCCAAAGCGAAACTCAATCAACACATTGATACCATGACCCGGACACAAACGCTTGTCGCACAGTTGACGTTGGATGAGACCCATCAGTATGGCGATTTTGTTGCTCCGACTGCGTTTGAGATTGACTCCATTGATGCGCTCAGCGAAGAACAGTTCGGCCCAATTTTGCACATCGTGCGCTTTAAAGCCCGTGAGCTAGTGCAAGTGGTAGAGAAAATAAACCAGACCGGTTTTGGTTTGACGATGGGCATTCACAGCCGCAACGAAACGACCTACCGCTGGATCGAAAAGCACGCTCGGGTGGGGAACTGCTACATCAACCGCGATCAAGTTGGCGCAGTCGTTGGTGTGCAACCATTCGGCGGCCAAGGTTTATCAGGCACTGGACCTAAAGCTGGTGGCCCACACTACTTGTATCGTTTTACCGAGCCACACTACACGCAGGCCGTTCAATCATTAGAGGCAGGAGAATAATCATGATTCATCAAGTGACACGTTATACCGATGCTCTCTCTGCGTTTGAGAATTGGAATCTGACCGATTTTGCCTCTAAGAAGGAGGATGTCTCCTCACTGATTGAAGCGATGGGCAAAGTACAAAGCCCCAGTGAAGACGCAAACTGGAACGCTGGGCTGAACGTCATGCGTTTTCAACTTGCGCGTGCGACATCACTGTTGGCGCATTGCCATGAGTTGTCAGGCCCAACCGGAGAGACTAACGAGCTCTACACTGCAGGTCGCGGTGTGACGGTTCTTATTCAGGAAGAAAAATCAGCACAAGCGAAGTGGTCTGTGTTTGCGCAACTGACGACGGCGTTGCTCGCGGGCAATAGCGTCATCTTATGCAGCGATGACGACACACTGTGCACAGTGTTAGAAGACGCCTGCACTCACTCATCACTGCCTACTCATGTGCTGCAGGTCGCCCCATTAGAGGCGCACCCGCAGCTATTGGAATCCGATATACGCTGTATCGGTTATGTCGGTCAAACGCAGGCGCTTGTTCGCCTCAACCGACAACTTGCGAAACGTTCTGGCGCGATTGTCAGTTTGGTTTCGGAAACGGATCTATCCGCGCTGCCTGTGGCGCAGGATCCGCATTTAGTGCTGAGGTTTATTACCGAGCGCACTAGAACGATAAACATAACTGCTGTTGGTGGTAACGCTACCTTGCTCGAGCTCGGTAGTGAAAGCCACTAAACCTAAATGCGACATCCTCTTCTAAGGAAGAGGATGTTTAGGGAAAGCGAATTCTAAAAGAGGACAATATAGATGGAAAATAGCTTTGCTATTACAACAACGTTCATCGCCTATCTGATCATGATGCTGGCGATTGGCGTGATTGCGTATCAGCGAACGAAAAATTCGTCGGATTACTTTTTGGGCGGTCGCTCGCTTGGCCCTTGGCCGGCGGCGCTATCGGCTGGGGCATCCGACATGAGTGGCTGGTTACTGCTGGGTTTGCCAGGCTATGCCTACGCAGCCGGTATTGAAGCATTTTGGTTGGCAGGTGGTCTTCTTGTCGGGACATGGCTCAACTGGCTAATCAACGCCAAACGCCTACGCACCTACTCGATTACAACCGATTCTCTAACGCTACCTGAGTTCTTGTCACGTCGTTTCAATGACAACTCAAAATTGATTCAGGTGATTTCCGCATTTTTCATTCTGCTGTTCTTCCTTTTCTATACGAGCTCTGGCTTGGTCGCGGGCGGAAAACTGTTTGAAACCGTGTTTGGTTTGGATTACACCATGGCGGTGATCATCGGTACGGTGTGTGTGGTCTCTTACACATTATTTGGTGGCTTCCTAGCGGTCTCTTGGACGGATCTGGTTCAGGGCCTGTTGATGGCGGCTGCGTTAATGATCGTTCCCGTTGTGGCGATGGAAGGTGGCTTCTCTGATGTGGCTGCTCAGCTCAATAGCATCAACCCGGAACTCCTGACACTGTGGAATGACTCCAAAGGCGAGCCACTCTCTGCTATCGCGATCATTTCGCTTGTGGCATGGGGCTTGGGCTACTTTGGTCAGCCACACATTTTGGCGCGTTTTAAAGCATCTCGCAGCAACAAAGACCTGACGACGGCACGCCGTATCGCGGTGATCTGGACAGGCTTATCTATGGCTGGCGCGCTTTTGGTGGGGATGGTCGGGCTTATTTACGTGACCAATACCGGTGGAAATGTGGATGATGGCGAAACCATCTTTATGTTGTTGGTTAACGCCATATTCCACCCAGTGATTGCCGGTATCCTACTGGCCGCGATTCTAGCCGCGATCATGAGTACGGCGGACTCTCAGTTACTTGTGTCTTCATCGGCGTTAGCGGAGGATTTCTACAAACAAGTGTTTAAGAAAGATGCCAGCTCTGAAGAGATTGTAATGGTTGGACGCGTTGCGGTTGTCGGCATTTCAATTGTCGCGCTCGTATTAGCGATGACACCTGACAGCTCTGTATTGGGTTTGGTCTCTTACGCATGGGCAGGTTTTGGCGCTGCATTTGGCCCAGCATTAGTATTGAGCTTGTACTGGTCGCGCATGAATCGCAATGGCGCGTTGGCGGGTATCATTGTCGGCGGTGTGACAATCGTGGTATGGAAGCAATTGTCTGGCGGTTGGTTTGATGTGTATGAAATCGTTCCAGGAATCGTGTTCTCAACACTATCGATCGTGATAGTGAGTCTATTGAGCGCAGAGCCTGAAGAGTCAGTAAAAGCACAATTTGCTGACTATGAGAAACAGCTGCAAACCCTTGATTAATCAATCATCACTCTGGTGTCTAAAGCCCTGTCCGCAGGGCTTTAGACGTTTTCCAGTCTATTATTTGTACACAGCTCACACTTTTTAAACTAAAGTTTGAGAACTCGGAACTCTGTCATTAAAACTATGTCGATTAAATGGAACGCATAGAAAAGGAGAGAGGACAATGCCACAAATGTACTGCCATTGCTGCGATAAGGTAACAGCGCACAAAGCGGTGATGAAACGATGCGATGAAAACCATGATTCCGTCGTAAAAAGTTTGGCGTGTTTTTTCTCTACTCTTTTTAAAGGCGCACACTACGTGAAAATGGAGCAACAAAGCTTCTGTCGCGTCTGCAACACCCAAGCGACCCATGTCCCTTCGAACCGAGATTTCGACCACGCAAAAGCGGCGTAAGACTCAGACTTTATTTATGTTCGTTGTATAATCCAGCTCGATTGGAATCAAAGCGAGACTGGAGACGCAATGGAATTAGACCGAATAGACAAAGAAATACTGCGCGCCTTAAACATTAAGGGTCGATTGCCCATTGTTGAATTGGCGAAGCAGGTGAATCTCACTACCTCTCCTTGTTCCGATCGTGTGAAACGCCTTGAGAAAGAAGGCTACATCAAAGGCTATCATGCCGAACTCAACCCAGAAAAGTTGGGCTTAGATGTCCAGGTTTTCATCCATATTCGTCTTGATCAAACCAGTTTCTCTATTTTTGATAAATTTGCACAAGCTGTGGCCGATATTCCGGAAATCGAAGAGTGTTACTCTTTGTCTGGCGACTTTGACACCATGATCAAAGTACGAGTGAAAGACATGAAGGCTTATCAGAGTTTCATGTCGAGCAAGATGGGGACATTACCCGGGGTCATTCAAACCCGCAGTGAAGTGGTGATTGAAGAGCACAAAACCAGCTTTGGCATCAATCCAGATCTTATCGCGAAATTGTAAACGGGGCGCTTGAAGCCCCCCGTTTTTCCTTAAGCCCATTTTTCCTTAAGATAGGACTGTGCTTAGCCGTCATTACGTTCGGCAAACTTTTCTAATCCTAGTACCAACCCAACGGCACAAAGCATGAGCACAATCGCCAACAGCCACTGAGAAGACTGGGCAGTTAACGCTTCAAATTCAAACGGTGAGAGGTTGTGCTGTACCAAGGGTACTTGCTCTCCCTTCGAGTTCACTCTCCAACTGATGGTCTCTTTCCAAGGCCAAATTTTCGGCAGGGTACCGAGCATCAGGCCGGTCAGAAAGACCAAAGTGAAGTCCCGAAAACGTCGCAATAGCCAAGATAACAGATGTGAAAAGCTCAATATCCCGACCACACACCCAGTGAGGAACAGTGCCAGGATAGGCAGATCGAAAGCTTTGACCGCGCCGAGTACTGGCGCGTACATGCCAAGAAGTAGCAGGATGAAGCTGCCGGAAATACCGGGCAGAATCATCGCACAGATGGCGATGGTGCCCGCTAAGAACACGTTGAGGTGGGTTGGTTCAAGCTGCAAGGGCTGTAACACTGTGATGCTGTAGGCAAACCCTACGCCAAGCGCGAGAAAAACCAGTCGATTGAGCGATCTATGTTGCACCTGCTTAAGCATGTGTACCACTGACACTAAGATCAAACCAAAGAAGAACGACCAGAGTGGGATAGGGTGATAGGTTAACAGCCAAGAGATCACTTTGGCTAAGGTGGCGATGCTGGTAAATACCCCAGCAAACAAGCTGATGAGGAAAAGGCCATTGATATGAGAAAACGCCGCGGCGATGCCTTCACGCTTCACCACACCGATTAGACTTGGGTTAATACGTCGAATGCTTTCGAGTAGAGTGTCATAGATGCCGGTGATAAAGGCAATAGTGCCGCCAGAGACGCCCGGGACGACATCCGCGGCGCCCATCGCTAACCCTTTTAAAAATGTAGAAAAATAGCTCATCGTTTATGGTCACTTATTCTGTGTGGCGAGAGTATAACGCCTAAGGCGTTGGAGTTAAATTATCGCGCTATGTATAGCGCTGACTATGTGGAAAAACATCAATAGCCACCATTGATAAAATTAAATATAAGAGATCAGTTTCTTATTGAAATGCACATTGTTTGCATTATGCAATTGCACTTTGCAAAAATGCAATTAAAGCCTGACAAGAAGTGCGATACAACAGGCTAAAACGGCCAATATAAACTTGGCATGCATCATGCATTTGTATTATTGACCCTTCTTAAGCCGAGGGTCACCTAGCCAACTGACGTTGTTAGTGAATGAATTTTGTTCACAATACATATAAGCCAAGCGCACGATTGCGGTTGGCTCTTTTTTTGCCTTTTTTCCGGAAAAACTCGACAAATCCCCACTTTTTTCTCCATAATGGCCGCTTTTATTGCACAAAGACGGTAGTTTTTACGACCGATTGTCAGTCGATATCGTCTTTATCCAGTTGTTTCACTAGAGGAAAAGTACCCACGTCATTAAGGAAGATGGCATAGCAACGTTAAAGAGGTGATATGAATCCAATAATCTCCGTTGGGCCATTAGAGTCGTTCTTAGTCGCAATCAGTGTGTTGTTTCTCGGCCAGTTTATCAATGCTCGTCTTCCTATCTTGCAGCGTTTTAATATCCCTGAACCCATTGTAGGCGGGCTTGTGGTGGCGCTCATCATTACCGTGCTGCATTTCAACCACGTCGATGTGACCTTCTCTTTACCGCTGCAAAAAATCTTCATGTTGATGTTTTTTGCTACCGTTGGCCTAGCGGCCAACTATACCCAATTGGTGAAAGGCGGGGCGAAGGTCTTTTTGTTTCTCGCGATCGCCTCATTTTACATCGTGATTCAAAATGGCGTAGGCATCTCTTTGGCCACCGCGCTTGGTCTTGATCCTCTTATGGGGCTTATCGCCGGTTCGATAACCTTGTCGGGTGGACATGGCACAGGGGCGGCTTGGTCGCAAACCTTCTCCGAAAGCTTTGGACTACCGAACACTTTAGAAATCGCGATGGCGTCGGCAACGTTTGGTTTGATCATGGGTGGCATTATTGGCAGCCCTGTGGCTCAGAAGCTGATTAATAAACACCAGATTGAATCTCAATATGGCCGTAGCGGCCACACACACGAGAAGTTTCCTGATCTTGTCACCTACAACGAGTACGAAGAGGACAAGGTCAACGCGAAAAAAGTGGTGGAAGTGCTCTTTATCTTACTGCTTTGTGTGACGGGGGCTAAATACCTAGAGCAGTGGGTCAGCGAGTTGGCGATCTCCTGGTTGATGATTCCCGATTTTGTTTATGCGTTGTTTATCGGTGTGTTTATCACCAATATTCTCGAAGTCACCAAAACTCACAAAGTGGACACCGAAACCGTTGACATCTTAGGGACTGTATCGCTGTCGCTGTTTTTGGCGATGGCGCTGATGAGTTTAAAGTTGTGGAACATCTTTGATTTGGCGCTGCCGTTTTTGCTGATTTTGGCCGTGCAATCGGTGATTCTTGGCCTGTTTGCTTATTTCGTGACGTTCAAGGTGATGGGAGCAAACTACGATGCGGCAGTGATTGCTGGCGGCCATTGTGGTTTTGGGCTCGGCGCGACCCCCACCGCTGTCATGAATATGGGCTCGTTGGTCAATAAATTTGGCCCGTCCCCTCAAGCCTTTATGGTTGTGCCGATTGTCGGCGCGTTTTTTATCGATATTGTCAATTTGGTCATTCTGCAAGGCTATATCAGTTTTATCCGTTAGTGGAATGAGCCCATAAAAAAGACCCAGCCGTGTTACCACGCTGGGTCTTTTTTAATGGTTTTTATCTCAAGGTGAGCTTAGTACCATCGAATTTCAGCTTACCGAGCAGGTTTTTCGCGTTTTCTGCCCCTAATTCAGTAAAGGCAACACCATATCTAGAGTAATGGTGTGAGCGCTGAAGATTGCAGATCTTGCCAAACAAAGGCTGAAATTCAACCCCTTTACCACTTTGCACCATCACATTTAGAGAGACTTCTTCTCCGACTTGGAATGAACGACTCAGTGGCGCAGTAATGAATCGGCAACCGCCTTTGGAGAGATCGCGAATTTCTCCGTCCAGCCGATGGGACTCGGCAATCACTTTGACCGCGAGGTTGACATCGTAGCGTGGCTCTTTGCGAAGCTGGGTGACTTCCATGGTTTGTGGTACGGAAAGTGCGACCATAGGCATTGGGGAGACCATGACGTGCACGAGTTGCGAGCGGAAGTGGATCAAGGCACCTTCACCACGGGGTGAGATGGCTCTCACTGTCGCCCAAAATCCTTCTTGGAAGAAATAGTCAAGGTCATCGTCGGAGACCTTGGGTAACTCGGCTAACACATAGTTATCAGAGTGCGAACCGATGAACGCGGTTTTACAGCGGAATGTCGTGCCCACTGGAGTCGTAATGCCGATGGTTAATTCTCCACCATGTTCAACCATGGCTAGAGCGTCCGAGCTCTTAATTATGGATTTATTTTTATCTTTGATTTTCGAACCTGAATGTCGTTGTTGTTTTAACACTGCCTGTGATGTCATCTAGCCTCCTGCGTGCCGCCTTATCATTGTTTTTTGCGGTAGGCATCATATTATTTCGAAAATCATGTCAGAATGTTTCCGAATGTATTAGATTTTATTCACGCTTGAAGGATTGTTCAAACATCTATTTACGGTAAAACTATGAGCTAAGTAGCATTTTGGGGAGTAACTATGCAGGAGAAGCTGATTTTTGACGAGTCGAACTGTCAAATTCGTGTTCACCTTGAAGGGGAAGAGTACGCGTTGGTTCGTTACCAGAAAGTGGGAGACGTCTACCACATAACGTCAACTAAAGTGCCTGACTCGCTGCAAGGGCGAGGTTATGGCAAGGTTATGATGGAAGCGATCCTTCCCCTATTCGAGGAGCGAAAGCTAAAAATTCACCCGGTCTGCAGCTACGTAGTCCACTACCTTGAGCGTCACCCTGAGTGGCAACATTTAGTGGCGTGAGATGTTAATTGGTTTTGATTCTCGCCATATAGTAAGTATCAATGTACTGACCGTGGCGAGGTGCGGGACTGGTAAAGTCGGCAGTTTGCGATTAATGTAACACTTCTTTCACATCAACATGTACGGCTTATGAATCGCTCTGCCTCTTGGAAAACCCCGCAAAACTTTCTGCTGCTCATTTCTATCGTTGTGCCCATCGCTTTTTCAAGCTGGATGGCACTGTTAAACAACTTTGTGATCGAGAAGGCCAATTTCGATGGTGCAGACATCGGCCTATTGCAAAGTGTGCGTGAAATACCGGGTTTCTTAGCGTTTACCGCAGTGTTTGTTTTGCTGTTTGTCCGTGAGCAGAAGTTCATGTTGCTCTCTTTGGTGGCGTTAACACTGGGCACCGCGATTACGGGGTTCTTCCCCTCCCTATTTGGCCTATTGATGACCACGTTACTGATGTCGACCGGCTTTCACTACTTTGAAACTCTGAAACAGTCGCTCTCCCTGCAATGGTTAAATAAAGACGAAGCACCAGAAATGCTGGGCAAGCTGATATCGGTTGGCGCGCTTGCCTCTCTGGTTACCTACGGCGCGCTCTGGCTGTGTTTGGAAGTGTTCGCGATGGAGTTTAAATGGGTGTACCTGCTGTTTGGCGGCGTCGGGCTGGTGTTGGTCGCTTGGATGGCGTTCGCGTTTCCTCAATTTGAAGCACAAACCCCGCAAAATAAGAAGTTGGTGCTGCGCAAACGCTATTGGCTCTATTACGCATTGACGTTTATGAGTGGCGCTCGTCGCCAAATCTTTACCGTTTTTGCCGGCTTCCTTATGGTGGAGAAGTTTGGCTACTCGGCAGCCGATATCACCATGCTGTTTTTGATCAACTACCTGTTTAACTTCCTGTTTGCTAAGCGTATTGGTCGCTTTATTGGCCATGTGGGCGAGCGCAAAGCCTTGATGTTTGAATACGTCGGCTTGATTGGCGTGTTTGTTGGCTACGCCCTAGTGCAAAGCGCAGAGTGGGCCGCCGCTTTGTACGTGATTGATCATCTCTTTTTTGCTTTGGCATTGGCGATAAAAACCTATCTGCAGAAAATTGCCGACCCTGCTGATATGGCTTCAACTGCGGGCGTCTCCTTTACGATTAACCATATTGCTGCGGTTGTCATTCCAGTGACCTTTGGCTTTATTTGGCTTGTCTCTCCCGCTGCGGTGTTTTACATCGGTGCGGCGATGGCAGGGGTATCACTACTGTTATCTTTAAATATTCCCGCCAAGCCTGAAGAAGGGAATGAAGTCCGACTATTAAGATGGAGCTAACGCTGTGAAACAAGAGGCGACCTCACTCAACCAAAATATCGTTCCTATGTATCCGACTTTGAAAGCGTTGGATGTCGACGCGCTGGCGCCCGGCGAGCACAAACTGTGGTTTGCGGTGGCGACCGACGCGGTGGGCCACGCTCAAACTTTACCCGTTAGAGTGTTCAAAGGTGAGCAAGCGGGCAAGCGTGTCATGATCACGGCGGGCGTTCACGGTGATGAACAAAATGGCATCTTGACTGCTCAAAGTTTGGCAAGAGCCTTAGTGGGCAAAAAGTTAGCCGGTACGGTGACCATAGTGCCAACGGTCAACCTCTCAGGTATCGAGCGACACAGCCGCGACTTTCACTCCGCCGCGCCAGACAGCTCTTCTGCTAACCTTAACCGTCTGTTTCCCGGCAGTGCGGATGGGGACGATGCCAGTCGCTATGCCTTCAGCTTGTGGGAAAATTTGCTCAAACCCAACGCAGATCTGGCGATTGATCTGCATTCGCAAACCAGCGGCTCAGCGTATCCTTTGTATGTGTTTGCCGACTATCGCTTGGAAGAAGCCATTGCGATGGCAAGACTCGTCAATCCTGATGTCATTCTTGATGATCCCGGTGACCCGGGTATTTTGGAAACCGTCTACAATCGCGCGGGGATCCCATCCATTACGATTGAAGTGGGCGTTGGGCGTTACACCGACATCGACATGGTTGGAAGAGCGACGCAAGGCGTGCTGAACATTTTGCGCGCCTATGAGATGTTGGATGAACCCGTATCACGCAGTGAAACTCCCTGCGTGGAAGGGAAAAAGATCGTGAGTATTCGTGCCAACCAGGGTGGATTTGTCCTGTGTCACGTGCCTTTGCTGGCCAAAGTTGAAGTCGGTCAGTCGCTGGCGACACAATATGACAGTTTTGGCGACGTGGTGGATGAATACGTCGCGCCAGTCTCGGGGACGGTGATCAGCCACAATGTTGAAGCGGTTCGTGCGCCGGGGTCACTTGTTGTGCGCTTGATTTGCTGAGGGTGTAATACCCTTAGTATCTACCCGTGGTTAATCTGGCTATTCACCGCTATGATGAGTAAAACCCATGACATAGGAAACGTCACCATGATAGAGATCGGCCAAACTATTCCAGAAGCGGTACTGAGTGAGCTTACGAGCGATGGAATGGTGTCACACTCAACTTCTGAATTATTCGCAGGTAAAAAAGTGGTTCTGTTTGCAGTGCCTGGCGCGTTTACGCCCACCTGCTCTGAAGCGCACCTTCCCGGTTACGTTGTGCTCGCAGACAAGATCAAAGCGCAAGGCGTTGACTTGATTGCTTGTGTCTCCGTCAATGATGCCTTTGTGATGCACGCATGGGGCGAAGCGCAAAACGCCACCGAAATTATGATGCTGGGCGATGGTGATGCAAGCTTCACCAAAGCGTTAGGGCTTGAGAAAGATACCGCTTCATTCGGTGGTCTGCGTTCACAACGCTATGCGATGGTGATCGACAATGGCGTTGTTATCCAACTCAACGTTGAAGAGCCGAGCAAGTTTGAGGTAAGCAGCGCTGAAGCAATTCTCGACACACTGTAATCAACGCCCTTCTTGAACGATGGCCCGCATTGCGGGCCATTTTTTTACACGCCTTTCACCTACCTTCTACTCATTTCTGACTCTCTAATGTTGTGACTGGCTACCATGAGCGTGACATTTACAAAGCAGAGAGACACGCTTTCATGCATTTTAAAACAACAATATTAAGTACAGTGGTCATGGCTCTTGTTGGGTGTAACGGGTCCGATAGTGCACCTAAAACAACAAAAGTCTCCTTTCAAGTTTCGGACGCACCAGTAGAAGACGCCAGTGAAGTTATGGTCGCATTTGATGCCATAGAGTTGATTCATCAGAATGGCAAGCGCTATTTTCTGGATGTGGTGGACACTGATCAATCGAATACCTATCAACAAGTTGACCTACTGTCCTACCAAGGGACAGATGCGCGTATGATTCTCTCCGATGAGGAGATTGAGGTCGGGCGCTATAAAGAGTTGATCGTCCACACCAAGTCGGGGGCAGCGTATAACTGGGTGACCGCAAATGGTCAACATAACTTGAAAGTGCCAAGCAACAAATTGAGACTTGGCAGTTTTGAAACCACGGAACAAGCCGTTCAAGCCTTTACGATAGAGTTCGATTTGCGTCGTGCGCTAGTGATGAGAGGGAATACTTCAAGTAACAATGGCTATAACCTAAAACCTCATGGGGTGACAATTGTTGACAATAGCTCGGCAGCGTCACTCAAGGGGCAAGTGGACCCATCTTTGTTTACGGCTGGCGAAGGATGTGATCTGGAAGGCGGCAATATCGTTTACCTCTACCAAGGGCATGGCTATCAAACAGAACAGCTCATCGACAGCATTGATGTTAACGATGAGGATTACGTGGATGGGGGACAGTTGCCTGAAGAGTATGTGAGTCCATTTGCGGCGGCATCCGTAGCGGATACGGGAGCTTACGAATTTGGTTACTTACCACCAGGTGATTACACCGTCGCGTTTACGTGTAACGGCTATGACGACGACCCTGTCAATTACGACCCGGATATCGTGATTTCGAATCCAAGTGAGCAAATAGCGGAGTTAACTTTGCCGGCTACTTCGGAATGGATTCACGATTTCAATTAACGCAACCCGAGATGGGGGAGGTGAGTCCCTCCCATTTCATTCGAGTTTATTTCCCTTGCACCACCACCCCAAGCTTTTTGCCCATCCGATACAAATTTCCGCGATCCATTTGAAGAAACTCGGCTGCTTTTGACCAAGTGCCGTTGGTGACGTCAAGCGCATGAACAATCAGATCTTTTTGATAGGCCTCGACAAGCTCCCGCATTGGCTGGCTCTCTTTGGGTAAAAAGTGCGGTTGTGATGCGGTGTTGTAGGTGGTTAGCCCAGTGTCAAAATGGCTCGGTTGAATAATATGTTGCTGCTGCTGAATGCAGCGCAGGGCCGCTCGCGTGAGGGTATGTTCTAGCTCTCGGACGTTTCCTGGCCAGGTCTGTTTTTCCAGCAAGAGAATGGATTTGGGATGCAGGTGCAAATTAGGAATGTGGAACTGGCTGCGAACCTTCTCCAACAAATACCCCGCTAGCACCGCAATATCGCCTTCGCGTTTGCGAAGCGGAGGAACGTCAATAGGAAAAACGTTCAAGCGGTGGAAGAGATCGGCGCGAAACTGACGCGCATTGACCGCCTTTTCCAGATCGCGATTAGTGGCGGCGATGATGCGCACATTGACCAGCAAACGTTGATCGCTGCCGACGCGTTGCACTTCACCTTGCTGGAGCACACGCAATAGTTTGGCTTGCAGCGTTAACGACAGTTCTCCGACCTCATCGAGAAACAGCGTGCCACCATCGGCCAGTTCAAATTTCCCCGCTCGGTGCTGACTGGCTCCGGTATAAGCGCCTTTGACATGACCAAACAATTCGCTTTCAGCCAATCCTTCTGGCAAGGCGGCGCAGTTGACGTAAATCATCGGTTTGTCTGCGCGATGACTTTGCGCGTGGACACTGTGCGCCACCAATTCTTTACCCACCCCCGTTTCTCCGGTGATCAGCACGGCATAATCCGACTGCGCCACGGTTGAGATGTTGGTTTTTAGCTGGCGTATTTGGGGGCTGATGCCCATCATCTCACCCGTCTGCGATCGTGCTTGCTGGATGAGCGTCTGCGTCACCGACTTCTGTTTCTGATTTTGCGCTTTGAGCGCATTCATCTGCGAGATATTACGTAGTGTCGCCGCCGCGAGCGCGGCAAAGGTTTCAACCGTGACAACATCGATGCTGTCAAACGCGCCGACCGTGAGTGAATCTAAAGTTAAGATGCCAACCAATTGCCCCTCCACATACAAGCTGCACCCCATGCAGTCATGGACATCCAAATCATTCTCTGCGCTGAGCATGATGCCGCTGAACGGGTCGGGCAACTCACACTGAGCATCAAAACGCACCGGGGAGGTGCTTTGCATGATGGCTTGAAGTCTGGGGTGGTTTTTCGGATAGAAACGGCGACCAAAGATGCTCGCCGCAATGCCTTTTACCGCGACGGGTGTTAGCAGCCCATCCTGATCGAGAATGAACAGCGCACTCGCATCACAGGGAAAGACACGGTCAACACCGTCAATTAAGACTTGATATTGACGTTCACTGTTTTGGCTAGAACTGAGGTTAAGGGCGATATCGAGTAAAACGTGATTGAGTTTATCTTGCATGGTTGTCATTTTGTCATATCGGCATGCAGGAAGTGTAGCACTGCGATGTTGTTTTAACATCAACAATGTCATTGGGTTGTTTAGCCCAGTTTAAACTTCTCCCGATACTGCTGAGGCGACACGCCGACTAAACGACGGAAGTGGTGGCGCAGCGTGACGGCGCTGTCGAAACCCGATTGCTGGGCAAGTTGCTCAATGCTTAGCGGCTCGGTTTCCAATAACCCTTTGGCGCGTTCAATACGCTGCTTGATCAGCCAGGCTTTGGGGGAGAGGTTGAAGCTTGAGCGAAACTTTCTATCAAACGTGCGCCGCGACATATTGGCATGTCTCGCCCATTCGTCGACGCTGATGGCTTGACTGAGGTGTTCATTCGCCCACTCAACGGCGTTGGAAAACGAGCTCGGCACTTTGAGCATGGGCGTTTCGACATATTGTGCTTGTCCGCCGGTGCGATGTGATGAGACAACCAAGCGCTTTGCGACTTGGTTGGCGATTTGGTAACCAAAATCTTCGCGTATGATCGCCAGTCCTAAATCGAGCGCAGAAGCGCTGCCAGCGGCGCAGCCTATTTGCCCCTCCAACACATACAGCACGTCCGATTGATAGTCCACATCGGGAAATTGTTCACGAAACTTGCTCTCGTACATCCAATGCGTGGTGGCTTTTCTACCGGCGAGCAGCCCCAATCTGGCCAGCAAAAATGAGCCAGAGCAAAGAGACAGCACTCGCTTTCCTGCGTTAACAAAACGCGTTACTTCTTTCGCAATCAGCGGTGGGATGGTGTCATCCCCTGTTGGCCAACCGGGAATGATCAAGGTGTCAAACGGCTCAAGCGAGCTTGCCGACTCAGTGACCAAGGTCATGTTGCCTGTGGTCTGAATTGGCGCGTCTTCCAGTGTGATGACTTGGGTATCGTACCACTCTTTGAATTCCGGTCTTGGCAGGGCAAACAGTTCAACCGCGCAGGAGAGCTCAAATAAAGTCACGTGCTGATGGGCCAATATCGCAACGCGCACTGTTTTGGTTTGATGTGCGTAGTTTTTTGCAGTGAATCCCTGTTTGTCGGTGCTCATTATTTACCTCCAGCTGAATGCAGCTTTTGGCTTATTATTAACGCATATTGGCTTTTAAGCCAGTGGCGAGGTCGATAATTTGTGCGAATAATGGTGCTAACTTTAATCAACAAGGAAGAGAGCCATGAGTGCAGTATCAAGAGTACCGGCAGCGAGCAGTGAAGCAGCATTGCGCCATTTTGAGTCGTTAATGCAGTTTGAGACCGATTGCTGGGACGTGCACCATGCGATAAGTAACGGATTACAAGATTTCGTTCTTATCGATGTGCGCGGTGAGGCGCTGTTTGACGCAGGGCATATTGAGGGCTCGGTATCGATTCCCCATGCTCGATTGAATGAACGTACGTTGGCTCACTACCCGCAAGAGACGCTGTTTGTGGTGTATTGCGCAGGGCCACACTGCAATGGCACTGAAAAAGCCGCCGTTCGTTTGGCTCGCCTCGGTAGGCCAGTGAAAAAGATGATTGGTGGGGTAACAGGTTGGCAGGATGAAGGCTTTGCTCTGGTCTCGGGCTCGAAGAGCGAGCGGTAAAATGCATCTTATGCATAACATGAGTGTAGAAATGTCATTTGAGTCATGGCGCGCGGCGCTCTACACTCCGCGCTCTTTTTACTGTCACTGAGGCTGAAACGTATGCTTTTTTCATCCCTTTTATCGCAATCACTCAGTGCTCAACTTGTGAGAATGACCTTAGTGCTTGTGCTTGTCTTGGTGGGTGTTCACCATTCCCCCTCCTTGCTTGGTACGCTGGCAGAACAAGCGATGGCACTGGGGTGTCATGGACAAGAGCTTGAGTTCGATGATGCTTCAAGCCAAGACCTACGTGCATCAAGTCACGGCAATAGTCATTCTCACCACCATCATTAAGGGCAACAATAATGAGTGTATTTCGATTTCCACTGATGGTTTGGCTGGGCATTGCCATTCTCATCATCTGTTTGGGTATTCGCCAATCGTTCGGCATTTTTATGATGCCTATTTCAGAGCACTTTACGGTCGGTCGAGAGTTTTTTAGTTTCGCGATTGCCCTACAAAACCTACTATTTGGTGCGTTTCAGCCGTTTGTTGGTATGGCCGCTGATCGCTTCGGCGCCAAACGTATTATTGTCGGTGGCGCTCTGGCCTATGGATTGGGGCTCTACTTGACCTCGATCGCCACCGCGCCTAGCGTGTTGTATCTCTCATTGGGTGTGTTGGTTGGCCTTGGCCTTAGTGCAACCAGTTATGTGATTGTACTCGGGGCGGTAGCTAAAGTGGTGCCCGCACAGCACGCGGCTAAAGCGTTTGGATTGACGACCGCCGCGGGCTCGTTTGGCATGTTTGCGATGATCCCGGGCGCTCAAGCTCTGCTGTCTGATTTTGGCTGGCAAGGCGCGATGCAGGTGTTTGCGCTGCTCTGTTCTACTATGGTGGCTTTTGCTCTGTTTATGAAAACGCCTAAAACGAGTGCGGCGACCACTCAGGTGGCGGATGATCAAAACCTTAAACAGGCACTGAAAGAAGCCTTCTCCCACAAGGGGTATTGGCTGATCCATGTTGGCTTCTTTGTTTGTGGTTTTCATGTGATGTTCATTGCAACCCATTTGCCCAGTTACTTGGCTGATAAAGCCCTGCCTGCGTCTACGGCGGCGATGGCGCTGGCGTATGTCGGTATCTTCAATATTTTTGGTTCGTACTTTTGGGGCGTACTGGGTGATAAATTCAGCAAACGCCACGTGATGGCGGCTTTGTATGTTATGCGCACTATAGTCATCGCTGGGTTTGTCACTTTGCCTGTTACTGAGTCGACGGCGGCGCTTTTTGGCGGGGCGATCGGCTTTGTATGGCTAGGGACTGTGCCGCTGACGTCGGGTTTAGTTCGGCAGATCTTTGGCGCGAAATACCTTTCCACCTTGTATGGGTTGGTGTTTTTCAGCCACCAAGTCGGCAGCTTTCTTGGCGCGTGGGTGGGCGGTCGAATTTATGACTACTACGGCTCTTACGATCCGATTTGGTGGTCGACCGTGGTCTTGGCCTTTGCTGCGGCATTGATTCATTTGCCGATCAACGACAAGCCTGTGACAAGATTGGCCGCTGCGAGCTAATCCGCCCGTTCAACCTAATCCAAAGCTTTAAACTAATCCATAATGGTACAAACTGCGTATTGAATGGGAGTGATTGATTTTATGGAGCAAGGCTTTGTCACTCCCCATATCTCGAAGAGGGTTGTACTGGTTTCACAATGATTTTCGTCTGACAGACAACCCATTACTTCAAGCCGCAGCAGAGCAGGTCGATGAGATGCTTTGCGTCTGCAGCCCGCCTCAAATGACCCATTTCCTCTCAAGCTTTTCTCAGCAGTGCCAGTTGGGAGCGAGCAGAGAGGCTTTTTGGTCTCAATCGGCCAGAGATCTGGCGGCCAGTTTGGCAAAATTGGGTCAAAACCTCTATTGTTTGCCTGATCTTAGCGCCGCTTCGCTCGCAGCTCTCATTCGAGAGCAGGGCATTACCCACTTTTATTGTCAACGTTTTGCCGGTATAGATGAGCAGCGCATAGTGGATGCGTTGCAAGCAACGTGTCCTGATCTCAATATCATCCAAAGAGAGAGTGGCCACATACTTGATGAATCTGAGCTGCCTTTTTCACTCGCCGAACTGCCTGCCACTTTTAGCCGATTTCGAAACCGTGTAGAACCCCTTGCAGTGCCAGGGCCCTTGCCTGCGGTGGAGACATTGCCAAGTGTGATTGAGGTCGACTACCCCCTAGTGACGACGAGTCTCTGCCAAAGCGGGCAGTTTCAGGGGGGAGAGCGCGCGGCGCTAGCCCATTGTGACGATTACTTTTCGACGTCCAACGCGAGTCACTATAAAGCGACCCGCAATGGCCTTGAGGGCATGGCTTACTCGACCAAGTTCTCACCGTGGCTCGCTCAAGGTTGTCTCAGTGCACGGACCATTTTGGCCAAACTGGCGCAGTATGAGGCGGCTCATGGAGCCAACGAGTCAACCTATTGGATTGCGTTTGAGCTACTGTGGCGTGACTACTTCTACTGGTATGCAAGATTGCATCGTCAGCGTTTATTCGCTTTTCGAGGTATCACAGAGCAAGCGCCGCTCACGTCGTTTTACCCGGAGCGCTTTGCGGCGTGGATAGCAGGGGAGACGCCTTATGCTATCGTTAATGCATGCATGAAACAGTTGCGTGCGACAGGGTATATGTCCAACCGCGGCCGTCAACTGGTGGCGAGCTGTTTGGTTCATGAGTTGGGTATGGATTGGCGTTATGGTGCTGCGTACTTTGAAACGCAGTTGGTGGACTACGATGTGGCCTCAAACTGGGGAAACTGGCAGTATCTTGCGGGCGTCGGAGCGGATCCACGCAGCGGGCGCCAATTTAATCTCGAGAAACAGACCCAAACTTACGACCCAGACCGTGAATTTATCCGCCGTTGGCAGGGGACACCCTCGCACTCGTGCTTAGATGCCTTCGATTACAATGGTTGGCCGATTGAGGATAGCGGGGAGGGGAGATAAGTGAACTATTCCTGCGTTCGGCTCATTTTGGGTGACCAGTTAAATCATCAGCACGCTTGGTTTGCACAAAAAGAGGAAGGGGTGCTTTACCTGATCGCAGAGCTGCATCAAGAAGCCCACTACACCCGTCATCATAGCCAGAAAATCGCGGCTTTTTTTGCCGCAATGGCGAACTTTGCGCGTGAGCTACAAGAAGTGGGGCATCACGTGGTGCATCTGACCCTCGATGACACCGAGCCCTACAAGGATCTGCCCTCACTAATCGTGCATTGGGTCGAGCGGGTTAATGCCGAGACGTTCGAGTATCAAAGGCCGGATGAATATCGACTGATGCGGCAGCTAGAGCAGTTGTCACTGCCTCAATGTACAGTGCACTGCGTCGAAAGCGACCACTTTTTGCTGCCATTTGATGAGATTGGCGACTATTTTAAGTCGGGTAAAGCGGTCAAGATGGAAAATTTCTACCGCAAAATGCGCCAGCGCTTTGATATTTTGATGGACGCAGACAAACCCGTCGGTGGGCAGTGGAATTTTGATGGCGACAATCGCAATAAGCTCAAAAAGTCCGATATTGAAGCGCTGCCGAGAGCTTTGCTGTTTGCCAACGATGTCACATCGATCAATGAGCGTATCAAGCGTCATCAAATCCCGACGATCGGGCAGCAGCAAGAGCGTCTTGTCTGGCCGATATCTCGCCATCAAGGCTTGAATCTGTTGGCACACTTTTGCCGAGTGTGTCTACCGCTTTTCGGTCGCTTCCAAGATGCGATGACCGATCAGCATCCTAGCCAATGGAGCCTCTACCACAGCAGGCTCTCTTTTGCGATCAACACTAAAATGCTCAGCCCAAGGGAGGTGGTGGACGCAGCGTTAGAGAGTTACCACCAGAGCCAGCGCAGTGACAACCCGATTACGCTGGCGCAGATTGAAGGTTTTGTCCGTCAGATCATCGGGTGGCGCGAGTATATGCGCGGCATCTATTGGATCAACATGCCAACCTACGCGACGCTCAATGAGCTGCAAGCCCAGCGCCCCTTGCCGAGCTACTTTTGGCATGGTCGCACTCAGATGAAGTGTATACGTGCTTGTATTGGTCAATCGCTTGAGTGGTCTTACGCCCACCATATTCAACGCTTGATGGTCACGGGCAATTTTTGCTTGCTGGCTGGTGTTGCACCGGACGAGGTTGATGCGTGGTACCTTGGCATCTATATTGATGCCATAGAGTGGGTAGAGATGCCCAACACGCGCGGGATGGCGCTGTTTGCCGATGGAGGCATCATTGCCACCAAACCTTATTGTGCAAGCGGAAACTACATCAACAAGATGAGCGATTACTGCAAAGGGTGTCACTACGATGTGAAGCAACGTAGCGGGGAGAGGGCCTGCCCGTTCAATAGCTTGTACTGGCGTTTTATGTTGCTTCATCGTGAGCGTCTCAGTCGCAACCCACGCATCGGTATGATCTATCGTAGTTGGGATAAGCTGTCAGAGGCCGAGCAGGCAGAGGTGTTATCAACGGCGGAGCGTTACCTAGCGCAGATAGACGCGTTGTAACGCCGCACCTTGCAAGCAATGAGGTACTTAGCGTGATCTGTGGTATCTCCATGACGCTATCTCAGTTAAGATACGTTATTGATTGATTATCAAAAGCGGTAAACACCGTTTTTTGTTTGCGTTGACCTATGTTTGCTGAGTGGATGACTTCAGAGGCGCTGATTGCGGCGCTGCTTATTTTTATTGGTTCTTTTGTCCAAACCGCCATCGGTTTTGGTTTGGCGATTGTGGCGGCGCCACTGCTGTTCTTGGTGTCACCGGATTATGTTCCCGCCCCGATTTGTCTCGTTGCGCTGTTTATCTCGCTGCTGAATGCGCTCAAGCATCGCGCCAGTGTGGAAATTGGCGGCTTGAAAATGGCGTTGATTGGTCGGGTGCCGGGCTCTATCGCTGGTGGCGTATTGCTGGTGATGGTCTCGACCGACATGCTCGCGCTTTGGCTCGGTTTATTAGTGCTCTTTGCCGTGGCGGTGAGTCTGCTGCCTTTTCGTATTGAGCCAACCCCCGTCAAAATGGGCATCGCAGGTTTCTTTTCTGGCTTTTTTGGTACCAGCAGCGCCATCGGCGGGCCGCCGATGGCGCTTTTGTTGCAGCATCAAGAAGCAAACCAGTTGCGCGGTAATCTCTCGGCGTTCTTTGTCTTTAGCTCGATCATTTCTTTGATGATTCAAATGCCCGCGGGCTTTTTGAATTGGCACCATGTCTGGATCACCGTGCCGCTGATCCCTGCTGCTTGGGTGGGCTACAAGCTGGCTCAGATGACGACGCATTCGTTACCCAAAGAGAAAATTCGCGTGGGCGCCTTATTGCTGTGCAGTATCAGTGGTATCACGGCCGTGTGGCAGGCGCTGGCCAGCTAATGAGCGTGCGAAGCGGTTTTGTGTTTGAATAGATGACCAACAGTGATTGAGGAGATCTGGGAATGACTATGCTAAGAATGCTAGGCAATGTGATTTGGTTTGTGTGCGGCGGCGTCATTATGGGGCTGATGTGGTGGTTATTTGGTCTGCTGGCGTTTATTAGCATCATTGGCATTCCATGGGGGCGGGCGTGTTTTGTGATGGGCAATTTTTCCTTTTTTCCGTTTGGCCAAGAGGCGATCTCTCGTGAAGAGCTGACCAATGAGGTCGACATTGGCACCAGTCCATTTGGGCTGGTGGGTAATATCATCTGGTTTCTACTGGCGGGGATTTGGCTTGCGATTGGTCATATTTGTTCTGCGGTGGCGTGCTTTATCACCATCATTGGTATCCCTTTTGCGCTGCAACACCTGAAATTGGCGCTGATTTCGCTCGCACCGATTGGTAAAACGGTTGTGCCCGTCGAGCAAGCCGCTCGGGCACGCTATTCAAATCGCCCGTAGATTCCGTGAGTTCCACTCACCAAAGAGCCCCGCTTACTATATATAACAGTGTGCGGGGCTCTCTTTTTGACGCTCTGTTAGACGAACGACTAGGAAAACGCGTCTTACGCTCAGTGACTCAAAGAGTCATTGGTTCGCCGAGTTTCTATTTATTCGTCCGTCATTTATTCGCCGGTAATTATTCGCCGTAGATGTCGAAGCTAAAGTATTTGCTGGCGATCTTGTCGTAAGTGCCGTTGGCGCGAATGGCGGCAATGGCTTGGTTAAACTGCTCGGCTAACGCTGTGTCGCTTTGACGTAGTGCCAGTGCAGTGCCTTCACCAATGTAGGCTTTGTCAGTCACTGCTTCACCCACAAATTCAAACCCTGCACCAATTTCTTTGTCTAGGAAGGCAAGCGCGAGTTGATCTGAGTTACCAAAGGTGACGTCCAGACGACCGTTTTGCATGTCGATGTACACTTCATCTTGACCACTGTAGCGTTTGATTTCAGCCACATCACCAAACTTGTCCGTGACGTAACGGTCGTGAATCGTACCTGACTGCACACCGATTACTTTCCCTTTCAGTCCGGCTTGGCTGATCTCAATGTTGCCTTGCTTAGCGGTGACGAAACGTGCTGGCGTTTGGTAATACTTGTCGGTAAAGAGAATGCGCTTTTTACGCTCTTCAGTAATACGCATCGAGGCCATGATGACGTCCGACTTGCGCGCGAGTAAGCTTGGAATTAACGCATCCCAACCTTGTGATACCCAAGTGCACTCCAGTTTTGCTTCAGCACATAGGGCATCGGCGATTTCAATGTCAAAGCCCGCAGGTTTGCCATCGGCATCCATGTAGTTGAAAGGGGGATAAGTGAAATCAGACGCCAGACGCACGGTTTTCGCCAACGCTGGGGCGGTCATCATAGTGGCGGTGCAAGCAATGAGAGTGAGGAGTTTTTTCATCGTGGTTCCTTTTTATAATGGGTTACTGCGCCGAAGTGGCGGGGTAGCGACACATGAGCTCGGCAACTTCATCCATGCTTTGCTCTGAGCCGATGGTAATACGAACGCAATGCTTCAAACTTGGCTCATGAGCCTGATTGCGCGTGACCACGCCATGCTCGGCGAGGTACTGAAACAGGTCCACACCGGGTTTGGTGCGAATTAGAACAAAATTTGTCGCGCTCGGATAGAGGGTCTCGATCCAGTTCAGTGAGTCAATGCGCGCGATAAAGCGCTGTTTGGTCTCAATCAGACGCTGAGTCGCCGCGGCGACTTTTTTTAGTCCCTCGTTGCTGAGCGCTTTAAGCACAATCTCCGCCGTGCTGTCAGGCATCGGGTAAGGAGGGACGAGCTTTTTCACATAGTCCATAACCGCGGGTTGAGCGATGATAAAACCACAGCGCACCGCCGCCAAACCGAAGGCTTTGGATAAGGTTCGGATGACGACTAGATGCGGATAGTGATCGATAAGGTCGACCACGCTCTCGCCAAGTTCAAACTCAATGTATGCCTCATCCACGACCACGATGGCGTCGTTCGCTGTATTTTCGAGCACGGTAATGACGTCTTGACGGGCGAGCAGTTGGCCCGTCGGATTATTCGGCGAGCAGAGAAAAATAAGGTTCACCTTTGGCGCTGCGCGTGTGATGCCTTCAACATCTAACGCAAAAGCATTGCCCATCAAAGGGACATCAATAGTGTCGACCGCGAAGGATTCGGCGCAAAACTCATACATGGCGTAGGTTGGCGAGCAAATCGCGATCTTGTCTTTACCTGGCTGGCAAAAGGTTCTGACCAACAGATCAATCGCCTCATCGGCGCCGCGTACGGCCATCACATCCTGGTCGGTATTGCAGTACGCTTGGTAAGCGTGCGCGATGTCGTGAGGCAAGTAGTCAGGGTAACGGGAGTAATCGGATTGTTGTTCATCAAAAAAGATCGGGGTCTCTAATTCGTTGGCGTTGAGCCACACGCGCCCATGACCACCGATGCGTCGAGCAGATTGATAAGGTATTAATTTTTTTATGCTCTCAGGCGCTAATTTATCCGCTAATGAATCCATTTACGTTCCTTTGACTGATTTTATAGTCGCTCACAATGAAAAATTATTTCTTATAAGCGGTTTGTATTGCCAATTTAGTCAAAAATGGGAGTTGGATGAAACGAAAATAATACATGATAGCTATGCATTTTTGTCATGGCTTGTGCTAGGGGTTTTAACATGATTTGTGCTAGAGTCGTAGCATTCTGGCAGACAAGTATTGACGATGAATCATCGACTTCCTTCGACAAAAAATTTGCAAGCCTTCTTGGCAACGGCGGAGCATCTCAATTTTACTCATGCGGCGAGTGCGATGGCGATGACGCAAGGGGCGATCAGCCGTCAGATTCAGTCACTTGAATCCATGATGGGGGTGAGCCTGTTTTATCGCCACGCTCGCGGTTTGGCACTGACACCAGACGGACTCAAGTTTGTGCCACTAGCCGAAGCGGTTATTCACCAATTGCAAAATGCGGTGCGTGAGGTCGCAGAGAGCGCCAACCGCATTAAACTCAATGCACCTAGCTGTATCACCACGTTTTTGCTGGAAAAATTGACGGCCTTTCAGATTTCTCATCCGGATATCAATGTTGAGCTTACCTCGACCACCAAGCATCAGCTCCACCCTAACTTTGATAGTTTTGATCTGGTGATTATGTATGGCCGAGCCAGTGCGACCAAGCGTGTGAGACAGGTGCTTTTGTTTGAGGAGCGGCTTTCCCCGGTTTGTGCACCGCAGATCTGGCACCAAGCGCAGCAAGAGGGGGGCGGTGATGCTTACCAGTCATTGCGGCGCGTTAACTGGCTGCACGCGAATGCGGAGCAATCCGATTGGCAGCTGTGGCTTGATAGTATTGGGCTCAGTCAACTGCGCGGTGCACGTAACCAAACCTTCGCCACATTGGATCAAGCGATGAATGCCGCGCAACTGGGCTACGGGATGACGGTCGGCGATCTCACGCTGGCAGCGCGTCAAATCGAGCATCAACAACTGATTCAGCCTTTTGAACATGAGGTGCTGTCCGGCAAAGGCTACTATTTGATGGCTCCCGCAGACAGCGACAATCCGAATTTGAGTGCCTTTGTTGAATGGTTGGCGTCGGTGAATACGCCTTAGTCTTTGGCCAGTGGAAGGTTAATACGCCTTGATACCGTAAGCGCGCAGTTTGGCGGGTAGACACTCATCGAGTGTCTCGACCTCTTTTGGGTGTATCTCAATCAGTTCAAAACCATGTTGAGTGTAGAGGGCGTGAAGGGTCTCACGTTGGTCATCTGGCATTGCGCCGCTGTCTGAGCCCCAATACTGGATATAGACGTTGCCCGTTGGTAGATAAAAATCGCTCAACACATCTTGCTCAATAGGCAGCGGTCTATCATAGGCGTGGACAACGCCGTTCATGTACAGCCAGTTATCAATCAGTAGCTCACCTTTTGAGCGAACATAGTGCCCGTCTAAGGTGCGATGTTTGGCTTCAAACTTTTGCCGAAAGCTAGAGAGGGATTTATCCGTCGCGTGCGCCTGTGCATCTTGACCGGAAAACTCGACCACCGTTTGCCTCAGGCGTTTGTTGCGCGCTATTGAGTCATGCCAGACGACAAATTTCTGGCCGCTCTGTTTATCCTCCCGTTGGTAACCACCGACACTGAGCCCCGTCTGGCTCACTTGCCAGCCTTGCTCGGTTTTTTGGATCCAACCGAGTTCTTGAAGCAGTTGATTGATTTTTTTCGCCGCTAGGGAAAAGCGCTCGCCAAGCTCGGTGGCGGTGAGCGTTTTGCCGCTGGTGGCGTCACTATCAATCAGTAGGTTGCTTGGCCAGACGATAAACTGGCCAAATTTGGGGTGGGTGGCGTAGTCACCACCAAACTTTTTGCCCAGTTCCGTCAACACCCAACTCTCGTCATCACGATTGATGTAGCCAGCCAGTTTCAACTGATTAAACAAGGCTTTGGCGTCCAAGCCGCGCTGTTTTGCCAGCGCGGTAGTAGAGAGTTTGTCGGCCACTGGCTTAACTTGCCTTATAGTGGAAAATCGCCATCGATCCTGGCGCGATCAGCACTTGCTTGTGATCAATGGTTTGATGCACTTCGTGCGAATCGGTGTTGCAGATCATCATCCACTCTTGTTGATTTTCTGCTGGCAAGGTAAAGCGCGCGGGCGCCGTAGTTTGGTTGATGCAGTAGAACAGCTCGTCACCTGCTTTGTCGATGCCCAGTTGCAAAGCGACGCAACTGAGTTGGTTCCAATCTTCATGTTCCATGAAGGTGCCATCAATGCGTCGCCACAGTACGCGGTTTTCATTGCGGGTATCGCCACTAAAGGCGCGAATGAACGGCACCATGTAGGTTTGACGCGCTTTCACCATTTGAGCCAGCCACTCACGGAAGCTCTGCTTGTCTTGGGTCATAGACCAATTGAGCCAGCTAATTTCGTTGTCTTGGCAGTAGGCGTTGTTGTTGCCCCCTTGGGTGTGAGAGAGGACGTCGGCGGTCAAAATATGCGGAATGCCGAAGGCGAACAGTAAGCTCGCCATGAAATTGCGTTTCTGCCGCTCGCGTTTTTCGATAATGCGCGGATTATCGGTTGGCCCTTCGATGCCATAGTTTGCGGAGCGGTTATCCCCGTGACCGTCCCGGTTCTGTTCGCCGTTGGCGTCATTGTGTTTTTGCTTATAGGAGACCAAGTCCTGCATGCAAAAGCCATCATGATAGGTGATGTAGTTAACGGTCAGTTTATAGGGCCAATTCGCCGCGCTGTAGAGGTCACGCGAGCCCATAATGCGCGTCGCAAACTCTTTCATAAACCCTTGGTCACCGCGCCAAAAGCTGCGGGTGATGTCTCTTAGGCGATCGTTACACTCATTCCAGCCAACCGGAAAATTCCCTACTTGATAGCCGTTCGGGCCAATGTCCCAAGGTTCGGCAATCAGCTTCACCTCACGCAAGATAGGATCCTGGGCAACAGCTTTAAAGAAAGCGGTATTAGGGTTAAAGGCTTCACGTTCACGACCCAAGGTTGCGGCTAGGTCAAAGCGGAAACCGTCCACTTGGAACTCCTGCGCCCAATAACGCAGCGTGTCCATGACTAAGTTGAGGCTCGGCTGGTAAGAGAGATCCACCGTATTGCCACAGCCAGTGTAGTTGGCGTAGTGATCGTCGTGACGCAAGTAGTAGTTGGCATCCAGCGCTTTGAGGTTAAACACTGGGCCATCTGCGCCACCTTCGGCGGTGTGGTTGTAGACCACATCCAAAATCACCTCGATACCGTGGCGATGCAGCTCGCGAATGGTGGTTTTCAGCTCAGTCACGGCGTCATGCATCGCGTATCTTGGGTCTGGCACCATAAACAAGTATGGGTTGTAGCCCCAATAGTTGACTTTATCCATCTTGAGCAGGTGCGGCTCATGCATACAAGCGGCGACGGGCAGCAGTTGCAAAGTATTGATGTTCTGCTGCTTGTAAAATTGGATCATCGCTTCGCTGACTAAGCCCAAGTAGGTACCACGCGAGTATTCAGGCACATTCGGGTTAAGTTTGGTGACCCCTTTGACATGCGTTTCAAACAGCACCATTTCGTCACGCGGGCGATGAGGCTTAGCGACACCTTGCCAATCAAAACTGGTTTTAGTGACGACGCACTTGGCTAATTGGAAACTTTTTTCAGCATTGAAAGGGAGGTCATAGAAGAGAGGCTTGTCGAGGGCTTTGGCATAAGGATCAGAGAGATAATGCTCTGCATCGTTGACCCGGGTAATAAAGCCGTATTTTTGCCCCGCTTTAATCCCTTCTATATAGGTGTGCTTAATGCCCGCGTCTTCATTATCGAGCGGGTACGTCGTATAAGAGCCATCGGCTTTAAAAAGCGCGAGTTGTAAGTCTTGGTTAGAAGGCGAAAAAATCGAGAAGTTACAACCTGCTGCATCCAAGGTGGCCCCTAATGGGTATGGGCGAGAGCACTGCATTGTCTTTTACTTATTGTCGTGTGTTTTTCAATCTCACTTTAGTAAATAGTTTTGTTTATAGCAGGTCAAGCCTATTACCAAAATAATTCTCAATGAAATTTAATTACAATTTAATGAAATCAAAAAACCAAATCGTGAGCCGTGTGTCATTTCGTGCGAAACTTTGTTTCGAAATCCTCCTCTACTCCTCCCGATTAGTGTGATCTCAACCAAATCAACGGCGTACTCCCACATTCCTCCTCCCTTCTCATCCCCCTCAAATTAATCTGAGGTGGAGGAAGTCAGCCTTACCCCGCTTCGTTAATCTAGCCACAGTTGAAACGAACGAGGATGAAGCGCAAGCCAAGTCCTATCTTACCTCTCTTTTTCAAACACTCCGTTACTGCCTTGCGGGATGTCCTTAGAGGAAGAGAGTAAAAGAATAATAATCCCTATAAATGGAGTTAAATAATGAAAAAAGTAAGTGTAATTGCTGCTGCAGTGGCTGCGACATTATCTGCTGGTGCTTTCGCAGCTGATGTGGAATTCCACGGTTACTCTCGTGCAGGTGTTGGCCTGAGTGGTGAAGGTTCTCACGTAACTTACGAGAAAAATAAAGTAGGCCGTCTTGGTAATGAAGACGACCTCTATGCAGAAATTGGCTTGAATGCTGAGCTGTACAACAAAGGCGATGTCTCTTTTAAACTGGAGTCTTTGGTCGCATACAGTCAGGACGGCAACAACAACTGGGAAGGTAACGCGAACGCATTACGTGTGATGAACGTGCAAGCCAAAGGCTTGATCGATTCAGACAAAGACGCCGTTCTATGGGCTGGTCAGCGTTATTACCAACGTAAAGACATTCATATCACGGACTTCTACTTCCTCGACACGTCTGGTGGTGCTGGCGGCGGTATCGAAAATCTATCTCTAGGTGGCGGTAAACTGTCTGTTGCTTTGATGCATGATGATGGCTCACAAACGGTTGCTGATGGTGAAGAGTTTGTGTTTGACAAGGATCAATGTACTGGTTCAGGAACCCCAGCGGATGATACTTGTTACAAAAAGGCCGCCAAGACTAAAGATGAAAAAGTGTCCGGCTATACTTTGGACCTACGTTATGCAGGTATCGACCTTTGGGAAAATGCCAACTTAGAGCTCGCCTTAGCGTATGATTTTGCTTCTGAGGCGAAAGGCCAAACAGTGGCGGCTGATGATGGACTATTGCTAACTGCGGTCATTGGTCAAGGTTTGTCGAATGGTTTTAACCAAACAGTCCTTCAGTACGGTACCTCTTCTTACGGTAAGCAAATGGCGACCTATGGTGGCGGTGGCTGGTTTGATCGCTCAGGTGGTAACAATGACGCTGATGGCTTCCGTATCATCAACTGGGGCGTAACAGGTCTGGGTGACGCTTGGGAATTGGGTCACGTAGTCATGTATGCACAAGCTAATGATACTGACAAAGGTGACATCACCGCATACAACGCAGTTGTTCGCCCAATGTATAAGTGGGATGAGAACATGCGTACTATCTTTGAAGCGGGTTACTTTGCTGACGAAACAAAGTCTGGTGGCACGACGACAGACGCGTCTGGTTCTAAGCTAACGATTGCACAAGCATGGTCTGCGGGTTCTAGCTTCTGGGCGCGCCCTGAAATCCGTATCTACGGTTCATACTTCATGGATCACGAAGCAGATAGCTTTGCAAATGATACCGATGACACAGAGTTCAGTGTTGGTATTCAAATGGAAGCTTGGTGGTAATATAGTTTCCTAGTCTTATAAGTCCATAAATCCAAGCCGGCTTATTGTAGTCGGCTTTTTTCGTTTAACGCAGAGGTAGCGATGAAACAACTCGTATTAGGCTGTGCAATCAGCATGGCACTACTTGGCTGTACCACGACGGAAACCGTTGTTTTTGATTCCGCGGGTGTCGCTCAAGTGGCTCAGTCATACTCAGACATTCAATGGGTTGAGGTAACGCCAACCAAGCGAATTAATTTTGCTATTGATGACACCAACCAGACCTACACCTTTGCAACGGGTCAAAGTGCGATTGCGGCGTTTACTATCGATACGCAAGGCAAAGAGTTGGAGTTAGAACTCGTTAGTCATTTTAAAAAAACGGTCTTTTACCCCAATGCGTTGCTGCTCAATGAAAACAATCAAGTCCTCAAGCGTTTTGGAAAAGATGATTTTGAATACAAACATGCGTACGCGCTTGATGGCGATCGCCTTGTCAGTGAAGTGACGGTTCAGCCTGTAGGTAAACAGAAAGTCAAACTGTTGGTCTTTACAACACCTGAGTTGGTCACGGGGGAGTCTGAAGTCTTGCATCCCGTTAAGCTTGACGCTATTGCTCGCGGAAACTATCCGCCTGATGTCCCTAACCCAATCATTCCTCATGCGGAATTTGGCCAGCTGACACTGGTCGCAACCGTGGATGATGCGGTCATCGTTGAAGAGCCGATCACCGTTGCAAGCACGGATACCGCTCATGCTCAGTTCCAAAAAGAGTTGGCAGAGCAGAAGAGCACCGCGAATCAACTGACGTCAGAAGTTGCGGTGATCAGCACCGATGAAGTAGCAGAGTCATCACTGTTGACTGACGCTCAGAGGTCTTTCTACTTGTCTAGCATTGAAAACGCGGTCAATGCAGGGTTACTCGACAAAGCCTTGAGCCTGCTAGAAGAAGCCAAAGCGCTCAACGTTGAAGGTGCACAAGAGACCTTTATCAAAGCGGTGAATGCGCGCTAACCACTAGCGATTCGAACGTAGTTAACCGTACGATTAGTTAAAAAGAAGCCCATGTGATAATGAATACACATGGGCTTTTTCGTGCTTTTGTCAATATGCAGTCTGAATGGAACAAGTGAGGCGCCCATCGGCGCCTCGTCTTGCTTAGGTTAGTTGGCCTTTACCACAGAAAGCACAGGCTGAGTTTCGCTGTCGTTTTGTAGGTAAACGGCATTAAGCTTAAAGGTGTAGTCACCCGCTTCGCTGATGGTGACTGAGCAGTTGCCGTCGCTACCAAGTGGTAGTGAGCTGCTGGCTTGTGCGGCGTTGTCGCAACCGATGTTGGGGTTACTCCAACCTGAGTCGGCGAATTTGAACGCGTAGCTTCCGGCATCGAGGGTATGGGTGACGCTGTAGATGCCGTTGCCAATAAAGCTCATCGCCCAGTTCGCATCATCGCTCCAACCATTCATTTCACCTTTGACATACACGGTGGTGTCGCCGTACGGTGGTGTGTCGGAAAGATCTTTACTGCTCACGGGTAAGCCAGCGCCTTGCACGCCAGATTGCTCTTGAACAAACACAGCGGTGGTGAGTGCTGGCACGCTAAAGGTGTTACCGCTAAAACTTGCCCCTTGGACATCGCTGTCTGCCGAGTTTTGTTGCACAGCGTGCAAGGTAAAGTTGCTCGCGCTTGCGATATCGAAGTCTTGCGTCTGTGCCGTGGCGTTGACGATGACCACAATCGCATCATAGTTGGCATCCAAATCGTCGCCTGCGCTCACACCATCGTCAATAGACATGACAATCAGCCCCTGAGTTTGCTGAGGTCCGACATTATGGAAATCAACGCGGTTTTGTACCTCGGTCAAACTTGGCAAACGGAACAGCTCACTGGTGCTGCGTATGGTGAGCAGCTCGAGGAACTGTTGTTTGCTCAGCTCGATGTCGGTCGGGACAGGTTTTGCGGTGCTGTCACTGAGTAGGGTTTGAATCAGCGGCCAGTTGGCGCCATCTTTGTCTTCACGCGGTAGGCCGACATTCCAGTTATTGTCTGAGCCGTCAAAACGTACGCGGTTAAACCAATCGCCCGAATCATAAGAATCACGCTGCATCGATTTCGAACGCAGCAACTCCGAGCCCATATGAATGAACGGAATGCCTTGTCCAAGCATCACGGTAGAGAGTGCCACCGTCTGCATTCTGGCGCGTTCAGCGCTGCTGGTGCCTGTCGCAATCTTATAGGCGTTGTTGTCCCACAAGGTTTGGTTGTCGTGTTTAGAGACATACGAAATGTTCTCAGATGGTTTGTGAGTGTAACCAGCCGGCGCACCGTTGTAGTCGATGTTTTTACCCATCTGCAGCGTGCCTTGATAATCGGTGAGGCGATAATCGGCAAGGTTACCGGCCATGCCAAGACGCACCAAATCTTGATTGTGCAGCATGGCATCAAGATAAGCCTGATCTTGAGTCACCTCTTCGTTGGGGTATGCCGCGTTGGCAAAGCCCTGATTAAAGCGAAGTGGGTGCTTACCTTGTGAGTTTTGTCCGCCGTCAAATGGGCTGCCACCACGTACTGCATCCCGCAGGCGATCGGAGAAGGTACCGATCTCGGTGCCTGCCATGTTAATTTGCGTGGCTTGCTCAAAAAGAGCGTTATTGGCCACCTCACCAAAATCCCAACCTTCGCCATAGAAGAGGGTTTCAGGGTCGATGCTGCGCACTTGCTCTAACGCGTAGACCATCAGATCTTTAGGCTGGTGGCCCATCAAGTCAAAACGGAAACCATCGACTTTGTAATCGCTGGCCCACACTTTGAGCGAATCAACCATCAACTTGCCCATCATCAAGTTTTCTGTTGCCGTGTTATCACAACAGGTGGACATCTCAACTTGGCCAGTATTGGTGTCTAGGCGGTGGTAATACCCAGGGACAATTTTATCCAGCACCGATTTTTCATTGATGCCAGAGGCGTTCGTGTGGTTGTAGACCACATCCATCACCAGCTTCAACTCCATATCGTGCGCCGCTTTGACCATTTCACGGAATTCGACAATGCGCGTGGTGCCTTCGGGGTTGGTCGCGTAGCTGCCTTCAGGGACGGTGTAGTGGAACGGATCGTATCCCCAGTTAAAGCTGTCTAGCATACGCAGATCATTCATGAGTGCTTGCGCTGCACCTGTCGTGGGGTCATAGCTGTTGAGCACATCTTCGATGATCTCGTTGTCGCCATTGGTCTCACAAATCGCCGCTGTAGATTTAATAGCGCACAGCTTGCCCACGGTATCGGTAATATCGACGCGATTGTCGCTCTCTTCATCCACCGTCGCAATGTCGAATGCGGGTAAAATATGCAGCGTAGTCAGGCCGGCATCTTTGAGCGCTTGTAGGTGCTGCACGGATTCACGTGACGCTTCGGTCAACGCGGTGTATTTACCGTTGAGCTCTGGGCTGCCAAGTTGATCACTGAAGCTGAAATCACGCAGATGAGATTCGTATAGGACGTGATCTTCATCTTTAGCCAGCACCGGGCTGGTGGAGCTCTCCCAGCCGCTAGGCATAAGATTGCTGTCGTTGAGATCCACCACTTGTGAGTAGCGTGAATTGCTGGAAAGGCTGAGTGAGTATGGGTCTGTGACCAAACGGGTTTCCACCACGCCTGTGGTTGGATGATAAACGGTGACTTGATATTGATAATAGAGGCCGACTTTGTCACTCAGCGCCTCAGACGACCAAATGCCGGTTGTCGTGTTTTCACTCAGCGTCACGCGCTCTAGTTCCGTTTTATCGGTATCGTAGATGACCAATTCAACGTTCTTTGCAGTGGGTGCCCACAGTTTGAAGGTGGTATCGCCTTGCTCAACGATGGCGCCGAGTGTTTCAGCCATTGCATTACCCGCATCGCTTGCGGCGAATACCGCATCCAATACACCCGCTTTTTGCACTTCGGTTGAGGCTACCAAGTGACCACTGTTGTTATAAGCCGCGACCACCACTTGCGATTTTAGGATGGTGCGTAGTGTGGCGTCATCGACATCCAGTGTAATTGCGCCCAATTCTACGAGATGGCGAAAACGTGTTTTCAGGTCATCGCTTAGGCTGCCACTGGTTGAGAGGGCAACTTCAGTTCCACCTTGAATGGTTTTGTCACTGCTCATCGAAATGCCGCCGTTTGGCGCGTAAAAGAGCTTGACCGATGCGGCGCTTGAGGCGCTTTCCCATGCGAGTGTATCACTGTTTAGCCAGTGGGCTTTGCGCCCATCAATCATGACTGGCCGCTCTTTGGTGGGTGTATAGTACAGCTCACTGCTACCATGGAAACCAAATAGGCTGCGTGTGGGACCAAGTTTGGTCAAATCCACTTTAGCATTTTGGCTACCAAAGGCTTTCTCATCGCCTTTGTGGAGAATAAAGTTCATGCAGTTATGTGGATCTGAGGCGTCAAGATCCACCTTGAGCACGTAATACGCGCCATAGGTAGCGCTGATACCCGTACGAAGATAAGGCGCGTTCCAATCCGTACCGGTGTCGGCAATGTCCATTGCTGGTAAATCCGTACTGGTGCATCCCTCCCCATTCCAAAGGTGCATGCCCCAACCGTCATAATCACTGCCGGTTGATTGCGCCGCAATCTCGCTGTCGCGTTTGTAGTAGATCACCACCTCATCGTTGGCAGCTGGGTAGAGGTCGTCTCCCTCTTCGGTTGGTGGATTGAGTTTACAACCCGCCAAGGCGGCCACGGCAAGCATGGGTATGATGGCCTTAACCACCGGATTAAACGTGTAGTGTTTCATCGTTATGTGCTTCCATTCTCTGTTGATTAGCAACAAAAAGCATACGATTGAGAGGCCACGCCATGTGTGAGTACCAGAGCTAAAGTTGCTTTGGTGTGAGAAATAATGGCGTGATTGAGTGCGCCTCACATCTCTGGTTGAAAAGTGAACAATAAGTGTTTTTAGGATCACAAAATAGCGTGTAAAAATAAGACTCAATTCGCGTAGAGGAGGAGGGGTGAGGCGTAGTACAGGAGGAGAACTCAACCTAAATTGTGTGAGTTCAGTAGGCGAAAAAAAGACACATATTTTTTGTTGTAAAATAACGGTCTCAGATCTGAATTTATCAGATTGGTAGGTTAAATTGTCAAAAAACTCATTTAGAATCGGTGCGTTAGTTAACAACGACAATTGATGACCACGGATGGAAAAATGACGTCAATAAAACTCGGCAGTAGTGAGATTACCCCTAGCAAAATCGTCTGTATTGGCCGCAACTATATCGAACATATTCACGAGTTGGGTAACGCCGTTCCAGAGCAGATGGTGGTGTTTAATAAGCCAGCCAGTGCGATTACGTCAACCTTGTCCTCTTTTCATCAAGAGCCGCTTCATTACGAAGCAGAGATCTGTTTTGTGGTGACGAACGGAGAATATAGTCATGTGGGGCTAGGGCTTGATTTGACCAAACGCGGCTTGCAGTCGTCTCTCAAAGGAAAAGGATTACCCTGGGAGCGAGCAAAAGCGTTTGATGGCTCTGCGGTGCTTAGCCGTTTTATGCCACTCGATGGCATAGAGGTGAATGCGCTGAGTATCGAGCTCTACATCAACTGCGTGCGCGTTCAAAAAGGTGCAGTCACGCAGATGATCTATTCTCCACAAGCGATTTTGCAAGAGCTCGGCAGCTACACCACGCTATATGACGGGGATGTGGTCATGACAGGCACGCCACAAGGTGTGGGCGAAGTGCACAGTGGCGATCGCTTCCTTGCGCGGTTGAAAACGGATGACACCACCTTGATGGAGATTGAGTGGATTGCACAATAATCGGATGCGTGAGTTACATCAGTTTCAATAGTAGGAAAAGACACATACTGATCACGGTGGTCAGCAATACGTTTTTGGTTTTCCAAGCAATCAAGGCCGCAATCACTGCGCCCACTAAATAGGGATTGCTGTGTGACAGCCATAGCTCTCCCTCCGGTATAAAGACAATCGGTGCCCAAATGGCGGTTAATACCGCAGGCGCTGAGTAGCTGAGCAAGCGCTGCATACTGTGATTGAGCTTGAGTGGTAATTTGGGCTCAAGAAACAGGTAGCGGCTGAGAAACACCAACGCCGTCATCGCTAAAATTGACCCTAAAATCATACCGCTCTCCCTTTCACTTGCTCCGTCACATAACCTGCCAACATGCCACTGATACTCGCTAGCATCAGTCCTCCATCGAGTGAGAAATAGTGACAAGTGACCGCGACGATCAGCGAAGTGAGTACGGCAACGATCACTGGCGACGACTGAATATTGGGCACGACGATGGCAATAAAGGTCGCCGCAACCGCAAACTCGAGACCGAGCTCATTCATCATCGGGATTTGATTGCCAAGCACAATGCCTGCTAAGGTCGCTAAGTTCCAACAAAGATAAAAACTGAGGCCAGCGCCCAAGGCATACCAGCGATCGAACTGCTGCTCAGATTGCTGACCACAGATAGCAAACAGTTCATCGGTCAGCAAAAAACCGAGCGTCAGACGCCATTTTAGAGGCAGTGGACTGATTCGATTGCGCATCGACACGCTGTACAGCAAATGACGGGAAGTAATAAAGAAGGTGGTGAGCAACATAGTGGCAAGCCCTGCGCCCGCTTTAAACATGCCCGTTGCGACTAATTGCGCGGAACCCGCAAACAAAATCGCCGAGAGCGCTTGGCTCTCTAAACTGGTCAATCCCGCGTCGATGGCAAACGAGCCTGCGAGCAATCCCCAAGGGATCACCGCAATGCTCAGAGGCACCATAGCAAGGCTACCTTTGAGAAATTGTTCTCGTTTACTGGTTTGGTGGGTGGGGAGTGTGTCGGTATCCATAAGCCTCAATTATCCGTTTTGCACTGGTCTCTATTTTTCGCCAGGTGAAAAGCCAGCGCGATAGGCGACATGCCATTGATTCTGCTAGCTTATCGATAATGAGGCCGTTATACAAAGCGCTTTCGTGTCATAAAAGCGCTTGAGTGCTAAAGGTGGGTTAAGCTCGTTTGATGTTCACTGATGAGTAAATCCATCACTTGCTGAGCGTGGTTGCTGGCTTCGGCAAAACTTTGCTCAGGTGGGAAGGCTTCGACCACTTCGTAATAACACTTAATTTTCGGTTCAGTGCCGGATGGGCGAACAATCACACGCGCGCCACCCGCGAGATGATAGATAAGCACATCACTGGCCGGTAAGTTTATGGTTTCCATTCGACCATCTTGATAGGTGGTGATGAGCGTTTTGAGATCGTCGACTCGTTCGATGTCACGCCCTGCAATTTGGCTGACTGGTGAGGCTCTTAGGCTCTCTCCAATAGCGGGTGCGCTTGGGTCAAGGGCAATACTGCGCTGCGCATTGACCACCATGCCATGTTGACGATAAATCGTCTCCAGTTGATCCCACACGGTTTTTCCTTGGCGTGCTAACTCTGCCGTCAACTGAGCAAACGCCACCAGCGCTGACAGGCCATCTTTGTCCCAGACGGTGGTGCCAATGGTGTAACCCAACGCCTCTTCATAGGCAAACAGGAACGGGCGATCACTCGATACTTTACTCATGGCAACGTTAGTGAGCCACTTAAAGCCCGTCAGCGTTTGGTAGTACTCACCGCCAAGCGAGCGCGCGATGCTGGCGAGCAGCGTTGAAGAGACAATGGTATTTCCCACGAGCGGCGTGGCACCTTGGCTGCGATCAAAATGACTGAGTAGATAATGACCAAACAGCGCGCCCACTTGATCGCCGGTTAACATTTGATAGTCGCCTTGCGCGGTTCTTGCCGCCACCGCAAAGCGATCCGCATCGGGATCATTGGCGCAGGCGAGATCGGCGTTGTGCGCCTTGGCTAATTCAATCACTTTGTCCATCGCGCCCGCTTCTTCGGGGTTGGGGAAGTTAACGGTCGGAAAATGGCCATCTGGCTCACGCTGCTCTTTGACGCTGTAAACTTGGTTAAAGCCCGCATCGCTGAGCAGTGCTTCTGCCATCTCTGCGCCGACACCATGCATGGCGGTGTAGCTGATGGTAATGGGGGCTGGCGCTTGGCCGAGTTGCGGGTGAGTGTTGATGGCTTGTCGATAGGTGTTGTAGTACGCGTCATCAAGCCAAACCAGCAAGCCTTGAGACTCAGCCTCACTGAGATCCATCAGCGCGAGCGGCGCCGTCGCGGCGTCTTCAATGTGCTTCGCAATGCCGGAATCATGCGGTGGAACGATCTGAGCGCCATTCTCCCAGTAGACTTTAAATCCGTTGTATTCCGGTGGGTTGTGGCTGGCTGTCACCACCACCGCCGCTGCTGCGCCAAAGTGTTTGACACCAAACGCCACGATAGGCGTCGCGGCAACATGATGCGTGAGAAAGACTTTAATCCCAAGGGCCGTCAGTACCGCAGTGGTATCGTGTGCAAACTGTTTGGAATCGATGCGGCCATCGTAGCCGACCACGACGCCGCGCTCAGCTGCCTGTGGGATTTGTGCTAGCAGATAGTGACCTAGCCCTGTAGCGGTTTCTTGAATCACCAACCTATTCATACGGTTAGGCCCACAACCCACTTTGCCCCTTAGGCCCGCGGTGCCAAATTCGAGCCGTTGGCTAAAACGATCGTCAAGTTCTGCTTGTTGCTGCTGCTCGATGAGACGTTGTAGCTCTTCACGGGTGGCGGGATCGGGATCGCGTGCTAGCCATTGATCATACTGTTTCATGTTAAGGGTTCCTCGTAGGTCTTGCGACTGACGGTTTGTATGTCGTTCTCTTTGTATTGTAGCTATCTATTACAGCAATGGACGACAGTGTAACTATGGTTGTGATGATTTTAATTGATATCAATTATCATTTATAGGAGCGCAATCGTTAAATCACTATGCGGCCAAAATGGCTATGCCAACAAAATTACTTTGCCGATAAAAAACATTGGGTCACAAAAAAATCATTGGACCTTGTCAACCGCTTGCACAATCTGAAAACGCCAACTAGCTTTTAATTACATTCATTTTGTTAACATAAATATAACAAATTAAACCAAATTTCGCTGTTTATAGGAATCAACTGAGCGACTCCCTTCGGGTGATGTGTAGTAGGCCGAGGTGCGGTGAGGGAACGCTGAGTTCAAGCGAGTTAGCCAGTAGGCTACCGAGCAAAGGAGACATCGTTTGAAACGAGTACAGCAGGCACTGTGGCGATTACTTGGGCAATGGCTTGGCTATGGAATAACCAGTGTGTGGTTGGTGTTACCCGCCCACGCATCGGCCGAGGAAAGCCCCACAGGCACCACCTACAACATGACACAAGGTGTGACCAATATCAGCGGTCAGGTCTATGAACTGCACATGCTGATCTTTTACATCTGCTGCGCCATCGCACTGGTGGTGTTTGGCATCATGTTCTATTCCATGTATCACCACCGAAAATCCAAAGGCGCGGTTGCGGCACATTTCCATGAAAGTACCAAAGTCGAAGTGATCTGGACGGTGATCCCGATCGTCATCTTGGTCTTGATGGCGATCCCCGCCACCAAAACCTTAGTGGCCATGGAAGATACGTCACAATCGGACTTAACGATCAAAATCACCGGGTCGCAATGGAAGTGGCACTACAGCTACTTTGATGAAGACGTTGAGTTTTTCAGCTTGCTCGCGACCAGTCAAAAAGCGATCGATGGCATTGAAGAAAAAGGCGCCCATTACCTGCTGGAGGTCGATAACCCGTTAGTGTTGCCGATCAATCGCAAAGTACGATTTTTGATGACGTCCGATGATGTGATCCACTCTTGGTGGGTGCCAGATTTTGCGGTCAAGAAAGACACCATTCCAGGATTTATTAACGAAGCGTGGACGCGCATCGATAAGCCAGGGGTGTATCGCGGCCAATGTGCTGAATTGTGTGGGAGGGCGCATGGTTTTATGCCGATCGTGGTCCACGCAATGGAAGAAGCAGAGTACGAGCAGTGGCTAGCGGATAAAAAAGCACAACTCGCTCTAGCCAAACAAGAGGCTGCGGCGTCACTGACGGCAACACTCTCTCTCGAAGAGCTCGTCACCTTGGGCGAGAAAGTCTATCTCGATCGCTGCGCGGTATGTCACCAAGCCAATGGCGCTGGTATTCCGGGGGCGTTCCCGGCGATCACGGGCAGTAAAGTGGCTACGGGTGAGATAAACAATCACATTGACACCATTGTTTATGGCCGCCCGGGCACTGCCATGCAGGCGTTTGCCAATCAATTGACCGACAAAGAAATCGCGGCGGTGGTGACTTATCAACGTAATGGACTGGGTAATAATACGGGTGACGTCATACAAGCGTCAGACGTCGATGCCTATAAAGCTTCAAAAAGCGCTAACAATGCTGGCGCAGCCGAGGAGGGACAATGAAAACGTCCAAATCTGACTCTATGACGGCAGACAACGTCAAATCTGCGCCTGTAACGGATGCGGAGCTAAGCCGCGCTGGTCACGCTGAGGGCGTGATAGAAGATCATCATGACGATCACCACGATGCGCCAAGCGGTATTTACCGCTGGATTTACTCCACCAACCACAAAGACATCGGCACGCTCTATCTTTGGTTCAGCTTTATCATGTTCCTTACTGGCGGCGCGATGGCGATGGTGATTCGCGCTGAGTTGTTCCAACCGGGTCTACAACTGGTGGAACCGCAGTTTTTTAACCAAATGACCACGGTTCATGGATTGATCATGGTGTTTGGCGCCGTAATGCCGGCTTTTACTGGGCTTGCAAACTGGATGATTCCAATGATGATTGGCGCGCCGGATATGGCGCTACCTCGAATGAACAACTTAAGTTTTTGGATTCTTCCTTTTGCGTTCTTGATTCTGATTGCCTCGCTGTTTACTGAAGGCGGCGGTCCCGATTTCGGTTGGACGTTCTATGCACCGCTATCGACCACCTATGGCCCCGATAGCACCGCGCTGTTCGTCTTTTCTGTACATATCATGGGCATCAGTTCCATCATGGGCGCGATCAATGTGATCGTCACTATCGTCAACATGCGCGCGCCAGGAATGACTTGGTTCAAAATGCCCATGTTTGTTTGGACTTGGCTGATCACGGCGTTTCTGCTGATCGCGGTCATGCCGGTATTGGCGGGGGCGGTGACCATGGTGTTGACCGATAAGTACTTTGGCACCTCGTTTTTTGATGCGGCTGGAGGGGGCGATCCGGTAATGTTCCAGCACATTTTCTGGTTCTTTGGTCACCCGGAAGTGTACATCATGATTTTGCCCTCATTCGGTATCATTTCGGCGATTATCCCCGCTTTTAGTGGTAAAAAGCTCTTTGGTTATCACTCAATGGTCTACGCGACGTGCAGTATCGCGCTGCTCTCTTTCTTGGTTTGGGCGCACCATATGTTTACGACCGGCATGCCGGTGTTTGCTGAGCTGTTCTTTATGTATTGCACCATGCTCATCGCGGTGCCGACTGGCGTGAAAGTGTTTAACTGGGTCGCGACTATGTGGCGAGGGGCGATGACGTTTGAAACGCCGATGCTGTTTGCTATTGCGTTTATCATTCTTTTCACGATTGGGGGATTTTCGGGCTTGATGTTGGCGATCGTTCCCGCGGATTTCCAGTATCACGATACCTACTTTGTGGTGGCACATTTCCACTATGTCTTAGTCTCGGGCGCAGTCTTCTCGATCATGGCGGCAGCGTATTACTGGTTGCCGAAGTGGACGGGTCACATGTATGACCATAGGTTGAGCTTGTGGCATTTCTGGTGCTCGGTCATTTCCGTCAATATCTTGTTCTTTCCGATGCATTTCCTTGGTCTTGCGGGGATGCCAAGACGCATTCCTGATTACGCCATTCAGTTTGCCGACGTCAATCAAATCGTCTCCATTGGTGGGTTTGCCTTTGGTCTCTCTCAACTGATCTTCTTGTGGCTCGTCATTAAGTGTATTCGTGGCGGCGAAAAGGCAAGCGCAAAACCGTGGGAGCGTGCAGAAGGTTTGGAGTGGAGCGTGCCTAGCCCTGCACCACATCACACGTTTTCAACACCGCCTAAGATTGATTGAGGTGAGAGATGAGCCAAGCAAATGCGAACCAGAAATTGACCTTAAAGCTGTGCGCTGCGGTCGTCGCTATGTTCGGTTTTGGTTTTGCACTTGTGCCGCTGTATGACGTGATGTGCGATGCGTTGGGCATCAATGGCAAAACCAACAGCGAGTCGGTGGTGGCACCTGCCGGGTTGAGTATCGATACCTCGCGTACCGTGAGAGTGGAGTTTATGGCGCACAATAACCCGGGTATTGAGTGGCAGTTTCAGCCCAAATTGACCCATCTCGATGTGCACCCGGGCGAGGTGATTCAAACCGCGTATCAGGCGAAAAACCTCGCCAATCATACCGTAGTGGGGCAAGCAGTACCGTCGGTCTCACCCGGTCTAGGGGCTACCTATTTCAACAAAATAGAGTGCTTTTGTTTTAATCAGCAACCCCTAGATTCAGGGGCAGATGCCGAGATGCCACTGATTTTTTACATCGAACCGGACATTCCCGATTCGATTCATACACTGACACTCTCTTACACCCTGTACGACATCACGCAAAAAGAGACGCCATCCGTTGTTGATGACACCTCAACGCCTGTCACCGCGATGGCTCGGGTCGCATCGGTGCCAATGGCGGCTCAAGACACATTCCGTCAAGGTAGTCGGAGTCAAGGTAATGGACGTCAAGGGAATGGAAGTCGAGGTATTGTGAGTCAAGAAAGGGTGAGTCAAGGAAGCCTTGAGCAAGGAGTTACCCCATGAGTACGAAACATCAACCGTATTTTGTTCCCGCGCAGAGCAGTTGGCCGATTGTCGGCGCCGTGGCGCTCTTTTTAATTGCTGTTGGCGCTGGGATCACGGTGCAGAGTATGGCAGAAGGGGGCGATACCAGTGTCTTTGGTAAGCTGATTTTAACCGCAGGCTTACTGTTTTTACTCTATATGTTTGCAGGTTGGTTTAGCAATGTGATCACTGAGAGCATGAGTGGCAAATACTCAGAGCAACTTTCTCGCTCATTTCGTCAAGGAATGAGCTGGTTTATCTTCTCGGAAATCATGTTCTTTGGCGCCTTTTTTGGTGCGCTGTTTTACGCGCGCATGGTTTCTGTCCCTTGGCTTGGCGGCGCGAGTAACAACGCCATGACTCATGAGGTGCTGTGGCCCGCTTTTGAGGCGTTGTGGCCGCTCACCACCACTCCCTCAGGCACGACCACCACAGCGATGCCTTGGCAGGGCATCCCGCTGATCAATACCTTGTTGCTGCTGACTTCCTCCATCACGCTGCATTTGGCCCACACCAGTTTGGAAAAAAATCACCGTATGGCCCTGATCGTGTGGTTGGAGCTGACGATTGTGTTGGCCTGCTTCTTCCTTTACTACCAAGGGGTGGAATATGTGCACGCCTATCAAGATTTAGGGCTCACTCTGCAATCCGGGGTGTACGGCAACACCTTCTTTTTGCTGACCGGATTTCATGGCATGCACGTGCTGCTCGGGACAACGTTTTTGATCATTTTGCTGGCACGTGTGGCGAAAGACCATTTTACGCCGAAAGACCATTTCGCTTTCCAAGCGGGCAGTTGGTATTGGCACTTTGTCGATGTGGTGTGGCTGTGTTTGTTTGTCTTTGTCTACGTGCTTTAAAGAGGTAGACGACGAGGTAGACAAAGAAAAAAGACAGGCAGATAAGAGCAGTTAGTAGGGGCGCACGTTCGGCTCAATGAAACCACTAAGCAGCGCGGCAATTAACAAAATGACCGCGAGAGCAGAGAGGAACACGCGTCGCCCCAAATAGTGACTCATGGGTTTGTTGTCTTCTTTGGAGGTGTCTTGGCGCGGGCCTTTGACCATCTCAATTAATGCAAGGCCAAGATTAAACAGAATGAACAGTAGTAAGAGAACGAGCAGCAGTTTAAACAAAAAAATCATCCGAGATTCCTTACGTCGCCGGTTTTATACCCGAGGCTTTGCGTTGATGGTTCTGTTAACTGTGGTTGCCTTTTGCTTTTTGGTCAAACTTGGCTTGTGGCAGCTCTCGCGAGCAGAAGAAAAAGCGCAGATCGCGCAAAGCGTCGCAGAGCATTTGCAGCAAGGCCCTGTCGCACTCAGTGCCTTGTCTCAAGTGCAGAGAGCGCAGCCAACCGGTGTGATGGTGCATTTCGATTACACCCCCATCGCAGGAAAAACCGTCTTGCTCGACAATCAGTCATACCAAGGCAAGGTTGGCTACTTAGCGATTCAATTGGTGGATGTGCGTGGTGTGGATGAGCATCTGTTGGTCGAACGCGGTTGGGTGGAAGCAAAAGCAACGCGAGATGTATTACCTGAGGTGGAGTGGTTGAACGAGCCCGGTTCGATGAGCGCAAGGCTGTATCAGAAATCGTTCAACCCGCTAAGCAATGAGCTGTATTACGAAGCGGGCAACCCCGCACGGGTGCAAAACATCAATACAGAGGCGCTTGCCAAACAGTGGGCTGCACCGATGGCGACATTTATCGCGCAACCTACCTCTTGGTCTATAGATGTAACAACTGGGGAAAGTTGGCCCTACCCTCAGCCGTGGCAACCCATATCGATGAGCCCAGAGAAGCATTTGGGTTACGCCGTGCAATGGTTCTCTATGGCGCTGGCTTTGCTACTGATTGTCTCACTGCTGCTGTTTCGTACCATCAAAAGAACGCTTGCAGAGGTCAAGGCGCATCATCGCAGCCTAGACTCTACTCACAAGGAGGTGTCGCATGACTCATGCCGCTAAAATGGGAACCCCGAATTCGGTCGATACACGTCGTGTCACCCGAGGGCGCTTGACGCTGATCGCGTTGGTGCTGTTTTTCACTCTCCCCGTGATTGCCGCCAAGGCGATTTTGGTCAAGCAGTGGTACAACTCGGGCGTGACCAATCAAGGGACTCTAATCGAACCGCTCACCACCTTTGAGTCGCTCGGTGTCGCCAATCCTTTTCAGCATAAACAGTGGCAACTGGGCTACGTCTTGCCGAGCGAATGTGAGGCGCGATGCCAACAGCAAATTCATCTTCTTGGTCAAACTCACATTGCACTAGGAAAATATCAAGAACGCGTCGCCCCAGTATTGCTGCGCACCGATAAAAGCGCACCGTACCTAGAAGAGCACGTGCTGACCAGCATTGCGATCAATGAGGCGTTTCATCAAGTGGTCGGGGACTTTGAGTATGTGATTATCGACCCATTGGGGCAGCTAGTGATGCGTTATCCGCCAGAGCAAGATCTCGCCCAACTACCCGCGCAAAGCAAAGGCTTACTGGCGGATTTGCGCAAATTGCTCAAGCTGTCTCGGGTCGGGTAAGAGGGGAAGTATGATTACATTACTAAGAGCCAGTTTACTGCTCACCTTGATGGTCATTCTTCTTGGTGCCTATACTCGTTTGGCTGACGCAGGACTCGGGTGTCCGGATTGGCCCGGTTGTTACGGCCATTTAACGGTGCCCAATGAAAGCCACGAGCTAGCCAAAGCGAGCGCGCTTTACCCTGAACTCACGGTAGAAGCCGACAAGGCGTGGCTTGAGATGATCCATCGTTACTTTGCCGGCAGCCTTGGCTTGCTGGTGTTTGCCATCGCCTACCTTGGCTTGAAGCATCGAGCGTTACCTGTTGGGCTGTCTCTCGCACTCCCTGCCGTGATTGTGTTTCAAGCGTTACTGGGGATGTGGACGGTTACGATGAAGCTGATGCCGATTGTCGTTATGGGGCACCTGCTTGGTGGTTTTACGTTGTTTAGCCTGCTCTGTTTGAGCTATTGGCATGTGACTCGTTATCCGTTGGCACACCGACTGGGTGACATTTCAGTATCTCGTGGACTGCGCTGGCTGGCAGGGAGCACGGCATTGGTAGTGGTAGCGCAGGTGGCATTAGGGGGATGGACCTCATCAAATTACGCCGCGCTGATGTGTACTTCTCTGCCGATTTGTGAGGGAAACTGGACACAATATTTGGATTTTGAGACGGCCTTTGAGCTTATCCAGCCCAAGAGTGAGAGTTACGAATTCGGTACTCTCGACTATGGCGCGCGAATGACGATTCATGTCACGCATCGTTTTGGTGCCATGCTGGTGACGCTGTCTGTTCTCGCGTTGGTGGTCGCGCTTAAGCGTTATCGTAATACGGAGTTTACCCGCTGTGCCCATTGGCTACTTGGGCTGTTGGTCCTTCAAATCGTACTGGGAGTAAGTAACGTACTGCTCAGTTTACCTTTGGCTATTGCCGTTGCGCACAACCTTGGCGCAGCGCTGCTGTTGGTCGCCACGTTGAGAGCCAATTACTTGCTGAGCCAAGTCAGTGCGCCAAAGAAAGCGACGCAGCGCATTAGCCCGAGAATCGCCGCGTCTGTGAGGACGCAACCCCCAAAGCGCCCGTCAGTGATTGACATTAAGGAGAGTGCTCATGAGTAAAACCGCGACGTTTACCTCCAGCGCGGAGAAATCACTCGCGCATCACTATTTCACGCTCACTAAACCGAAAGTGGTGGCGCTGATGCTGCTTACCGCGCTGGTGGGGATGTGTTTGGCCGTGGAAGGCTCACTACCCATACAGCAAACGGTGCTTGGGTTGGTCGGCATCGCCTTGATGGCGGGTTCAGCAGCGGCGTTTAATCACCTGGTCGATCGCCGAATTGACGCGATTATGGCGCGTACTTATCAAAGACCTCTGCCCTCTGGTCGCATCAAGGCGGTCAATGTATTTGTGTTCGCCTTTGCTCTTGGCGCCGTGGGGATGGGGGTGTTGCTCTTTGGCGTCAACGCACTCACGGCTTGGCTGACGTTAGCGAGCCTTCTGGGTTACGCGGTGGTTTACACGCTCTACCTTAAACGTGCGACACCGCAAAACATTGTTATCGCAGGCATCGCCGGCGCTATGCCTCCCTTACTTGGTTGGACGGCGGTCACCGGTGAGATGCACGCACACGCTTGGTTACTGGTGATGATCATCTTCATCTGGACCCCGCCTCATTTTTGGGCGCTGGCTATCCATCGCAAAGCGGATTATGCCAAAGCCGACATCCCCATGCTCCCTGTGACCCATGGCGAGGAGTACACCAAAACCTCGATCTTGCTCTATACCGTGCTGTTGACATTGGTGTGCTTAATGCCTGCCTTAGTCGGTATGGCAGGCACCATGTATTGGGTCGGGGCAACTCTGCTCTGCCTCGGCTTTGTTGCTCATGCCTGGAAACTGAAATTCGCTCCCACCGACAAATCAGCCATTGAGACGTTTAAGTACTCAATCTATCAGTTAATGCTGCTGTTTCTGCTACTTTTAGTTGATCATTACTGGATGTAAATATTAATGAACGGTCGGTGTAAATTTTAAAATTAGATATAATATTGCCTTTTAAATAAAATAATGCTTGCAAGCCTTGTTTTTGGCAGATAAGTTACTGGGAACAGAGTGACGAGAGATTGAACATTTTTGCATCACTGTCTTTGATGCTGTGTTCAGGCCAAGAAAATAGGAAGAAGTAAGCGATGTTTCAAACTGATGATGTACGAATTAACCAAGTAAAAGAGTTATTACCCCCTGTTGCTGTTTTAGAGAAGTTTCCGGCGACTGAGTCTGCTTCTTCAACCACGTTTCGTTCGCGTGAAGCGATTTCTAATATTTTAAAAGGCGATGATGACCGTTTGTTGGTCATCATCGGGCCTTGTTCTATTCATGATCCTGAAGCGGCGCTAGAATATGGTCAGCGTCTTAAAGTTCTGCGCGATGAGTTAGGCGATCGTCTTGAAGTCGTGATGCGCGTTTATTTTGAGAAACCGCGTACCACCGTTGGCTGGAAAGGCTTGATCAACGACCCGTACTTGAATGACTCATTTGCGATCAATGATGGTTTGCGTATGGGGCGTAAATTACTGTTGGATTTGACCGACATGGGCATGCCCACCGCAAGCGAATTTTTAGACATGATCACCCCGCAGTATGTGGCGGATTTGATCAGCTGGGGTGCGATTGGCGCACGTACGACAGAGTCGCAAGTGCACCGTGAACTCGCCTCGGGTCTCTCATGCCCGGTTGGGTTTAAGAACGGCACGGATGGCAACATCAAGATCGCGTCTGATGCAATTCGAAGCGCTGGCGCATCGCACCACTTCCTTTCGGTGACCAAATTTGGCCATTCAGCCATTGTCGAGACAGCAGGCAACCCAGATTGCCACATTATTTTGCGTGGTGGTAAAGAGCCAAACTACAGCGCCGATCACGTCGGCACCATCAAAGCGGAGCTGGAAGCCTCAGGGTTGCCACAGAAAGTGATGATCGACTTTAGCCATGCGAACAGTTCAAAGCAGTACCAAAACCAGATGGTTGTAGCAGAGGACGTGGCAGGACAAATTGCAGGCGGTGAAGACGCAGTATTTGGTGTGATGATTGAATCTCACCTTGTGGAAGGTCGCCAAGATTTGGTGGCGGGCTGTGAGCTGACGTATGGTCAATCGATTACCGATGCGTGTATTGGTTGGGATGACACCGAGAAGGTACTGCGCCAACTCGCTCAAGCGGTCGAAACGCGTCGTAATAACCGTTAATTCTCACCTTCTTGAACTCTTTCCAAGAAAAACGGGCTCCGCGGAGCCCGTTTGCTTTTCTATTGCACGCGCTAATGTGCGTTAGCGGCTAATGCTCTCATTCACTCTTTACTCGCGCTTGGTGCCGACAAAGGCAACAACGACCTTGTCGTCCCCTAAGGTGCGAGAGAAGACGTACTCTTGGTTGTTGTCAATCACGCGGTGTACTCCGCCGCCAATCGCTGGGTGATTCTGACGAAATTGACCCACACGTTGCCAGTGTGCAAGAAGTGCCTGGCGCTCTTTATCCAGTGTCCAAAGCATGTCTGAGCGTGTCCCTTGATGGAAGTCATCGGCATAAGGGCCTATTTCGCGTCCCACTTCATCGCCGTAATAGACTTGGACCGCCCCCGGGCTGAGCAGCAGCGCGTTGGCTGCACTGCGCTGCACATCAAGCGAGTTGAAACGGCTGAAAAACAGTTCGGTATCGTGTGATGACATGTAGCTCACCGGGGTAAAGTCCGGCGTTTCTTGCATGGAATCTGCGTAGTTTTGATAGGTGCTTTGCATCTTGCTAAAGCAGGCGGCGCCCTTATCCATTTTCTTTTGTAGATCAAAGTTGATTAGGGCATCAAAGCCTTGATCGGCATAGGGAGAGCGGTAAGCTGAGTGTCCCCAGACTTCACCCATCATCCAAAACGGCTCGCCCGATTGACCATTGGCTTCACGCCACTGCTCTAGACTTGTGCTAGCTTGTTCTTTGAGCCGTTGCCATACTTCGCCCTCGACGTGTTTGACGGTATCAACACGAAAACCATCAATACCAAAACGTTTAACCCAGTCACTCTGCCATTCAATCAGATAATCCGAGACGCGATAATTGTCGCGGCGTTGAACGCGTGTGCCCGGGTTGTCCAATAGCCATTGCGGCGGTGTCACAAATTGTTGTGATTCAGTACGGAAATCAGGTAACCCAGCCAGTGTCATTTCGATGTCGCTGGAGCCCGGTGCAGGGTAGCCCGGTAGGCCCGCTCTGACCCAATCGCCACCCCACCAAGATTGCCATTGTGGGCTGTTGTAATCGATGGCTTGGTGGAAACTGTGCCAGTTCTCATCACCGTTTGGCTGCCAATCTTGCCAAGTGGCCGGCATTTTACCAGCATTGACGACGTCGATGTTGTCGGTTTGCAGATCGGCTAAGGTGGCGTACCCCGAATGGTTGATCACGGCATCGAGGAAAATCTTCATACCGCGTTTGTGGGCTTCGGCGACTAACGTTTTCAGATCGTCCTCTTGCCCAAAGTTGGCGTCAATTTTCGTGAAATCACGAGTCCAGTAGCCGTGATAACTGTAAAACGGGAAGCTGCCCTTTTCGCCGCCCCCCACAAAGCCATGCACCTGTTCTACTATGGGCGACAGCCAAATCACATCCGTTCCTAGGCTTTGAATGTAATCGAGTTTTTCTATCACTCCTTTAAGATCGCCGCCGTGGAAGGTGCCCACTTCATCTTTGCCATCCTTGCGACGACCGTAGCTGGCATCATTACTGGTATCGCCGTTGTGGAACCTGTCCACCATAGCGAAATAGATGTTGGCGTTACGATAGGTAAAGTCTCGCTCTACTGGCTCGGTGAGCACTGGTTCAAGGAGTAGGACGCCACCACTGTTCTCACTAGGTTCGAGTGAGACTTGGCCGTCGCGAACGGTGACGATTTGACCGCTTAAGGCCTCTTTTAGCTCGATACCATCGGGGAAGGTGTCACCTAAGTTTAGTGTGACGGGGCCACCCACGTATTGACGACAATTCACATCCGGCAGTGGTCGTTTGAACGTTGTAGTGGTGTTTTTCTTCGCTTCGCGGGCGATCACCAATGTATTTGCTTCGGCGTCGTATTCGAAGGAGTAATCACCGCTAAAGCGGATGTTGACGGGCAGAGTCGTTGCCGTTTGACAGTTCAGGGCAATCGGCTGCCTAAACTTGACCTGCTCGAGGTTTGTGGTGGGGCAGTCACCACCGGTAGCGGAAATGTGTAGCGTATACTCTTGCTTGGGCAGCGGTAGGACCAAGAGCGTATCGCTATTGAGAGGAAAATCTCGGCTGGTGGTTGTGGTTGAGAGAGTGAGCGTGGGTGACGCGAATGCAGTCGCACTCAACAGCCCACCAATCACTATGCAGTGTGGTTGATATCGTTTCACGTTCTGTCCTTGTTGTTTTTTTAGACAGAATACTGCGAACGAAGCGGCGCCACATCCTACCCCCGATCTACGCCCTAAATTTTGCTCTTAGTCACAGTTCTTTCGGGCTGTGACGATGAAGAAATTGCAGCATTGCCGCCTGGTCAAGATAGCCATCGGATTTCTTATGGGCGCGTAAATATTGGTATGCCGCGATCACTTTGCGATGTTGCTCGATGGGCTCTGGTGTTTGGCCCATGACGGTCTCATACGCCATGGTGTAGGCAGGCATATCGACCACTTCCGCTTGCCTGTAGAGATATCCGCACCCTGTGGCTAACCACTCCAGTGAGCAGTTGGCTTTCATCGCGATTTGATTCGCTTTGGCCAAGCTAGGTTCGCTGCCTTTGAGGTATTTGCGAATCAGAGCTTCGGAGAGCTCGACCCGACGCGCAAAACCAGAAATGGACTCTTCACCGATGAGGGCTTGAAGACGCAGTGCAAAACTCATTTTCGTACTCCAGTTCGAAATTCTGCACAGTATACGTTGTAGGTTGAAACAAACAAGAATAGGGTAGAAGCGTTCTTTTTTTAGGAGGTAAAAGATGGTGTCTAAAGTAACAATTGCGCCGCAGGGGCCCGAATTTTCACAGATGATTCAAGGCTACTGGCGTTTAGCAGAATGGGGTATGACGCCGCAAGAGCGTTTGACGTTCCTTAAGCAGCACATTGAGCTAGGCGTAACCACGGTAGACCATGCGGACATTTACGGTGGCTACGAGTGTGAGCAGCTGTTTGGTGAAGCGTTGAAGTTGGATCCTTGTGTACGTGACCAAATTGAGATAGTCACTAAGTGCGATATTAACCTATGCGTGGATAAGTTCCCGCAGCGTAAAGTGAACCACTACGACACCAGTGCGGCCCACATTTACCAATCAGTGAATAATTCACTGGAGCGTTTGGCAGTGGAGCAGATTGATGTATTGCTGATCCATCGTCCAGATGCCTTGATGGACGCAGACGAAGTGGCAGAGGCTTTTGCTGAGCTGCGCAAAGTGGGCAAAGTGAAGCACTTTGGTGTATCGAACTTTTCTCCTCGTCAGTTCGAACTGCTGCAATCGCGCGTTTCTCAGCCTCTGGTGACCAATCAGGTGGAAATTAACCCACTCAATTTTGATGTTGTCCATGACGGCACCCTAGATCAAATGCAAATGCTTCGCACGCTACCGATGGCGTGGTCTTGTCTTGGTGGAGGCAGCATTTTCAGCGGGGACACAGAGCAAGCAGCTCGCGTACGTGATGAACTGGAAGCGATCCGCGCTGAAATCGGCGCAAGCAGCATCGATCAAGTGATTTACGCCTGGGTACGTCGTCTACCGTCGAACCCACTCCCTATTATCGGCTCAGGCAAAATTGAGCGAGTGAAATCAGCCGTCGAGTCACTTCAGTTCGAGCTGACACGTGAGCAGTGGTATCGTGTTTGGGTTGCATCGAAAGGTCATGGTGTGCCATAGAAATCGCAAAAGAATAATAATAATGAGAAGGGAGTCAGCATTTGCTGGCTCTTTTTATTTTATCGTCTCCTATACTGAAAGTGCCTCATGTCATTGTTGAGACTGTGGCGAAAAAGCTCAATCTTTGCTTACTCTCGCTGTGAGATTGAGTGATGATGTTAGATGTGCATGTTTTTTGCTTCTCTAAAATTACAACTCTAATAATAAATTCTCGTTTCAGTCAGTTCGCTCTAGTGCAACACCCGTATCCACGTCAAAGACGTGGGACGCTAATTCACAAAGGGAAATGTTATGGACGTAGAAGTCATTCGCCAGCCAAGTCGTGTCAAAGAAGTGAATGGTGATGTCGTGATCGCCTCGCCCAACGGGGAGGCGCGCAAAGCGCAAGTCGGTGAGAATATCAACATCGGTGAGATGATCATTACCGCTCAAGGTGGGACGCTCGTTCTCGAAGACGTATCAGAAACACTGTTTATTGATGAAAATTGCGTCAGCTGCATAGAACCAGGTGACGGATTTGGTTGGGCAACCGCGCCAGTCAGCGGCGACATTCAGGTTGATGATGCGCTACTTGGTGAAGGGGCACTGAGCGGTGATGAATTGGCGGCCATTCAAGAGGCTATTCTTGCGGGCGCTGACCCGACGGCGATTTTAGAAGCCACGGCAGCGGGTGCAGGGACGAGTGGCTCAGCCAACGGAGGCTTCATTACTATCGCGTACAATAACCCTGAAGTACTGGCGAGCACCTTTTTCGAAACCGCGGGTTTCAATGCTCAGGCCCAGTCTGAAACGCAAGACACTGGACGCCGCTTTCAATTTTCTCAAGGTGTCGAGAGCGTAGCAACCACCCTGCCTGAAGGTTCGTTATCTCTCGGGACCTATCCTGCCACTATTGTCAGCAGCACTCTCATTACTGCCGGGGATCTTACTCTCGATCCCGAGTCTTTTGTTCCTGAGACCTCATCCATAGCCGCGCTACTCACAGAACTCAATAGTGATATCACCTCGAATGGCGGGGATGTCCAGTTTTCCTATAATGACTCGCAAAATGCAATTGTTGGTGTCAATGAGCAAGGGGAAGTATTACGCATTGACATTAACGCGGCCAATATTGGTCGAGACATCAATCTGGAGATCACCACAACGCTGAGCCAACCGATCGATCATCTTCCGTCAGTGGCGGGAGGTTTGGTGGCGTTTAATGATGACCAAATCACGATCAACATTGAGATTCAGGGAGCGGATACTTTAGGTAACCTATTGCGCTCACCTATCAGTGTGAGTACGGCGATCAGTGACGGTGAGGCGCCGACACTGTCTCCTATCGACGGTAAAACGGCACTAGAATCAAGTTTGGCGACGGGAACGGAGGCAGGCAGTGTTAGCCCGATTGTAACGGGATCGATAGCCGGTCAGCTTGGCAGTGATCAAGTGGTGGATGTACGTCTGGACGTCGAGGCATTCAACCAGAGTCAGCAGACCAATGGTCTCACCTCTGCAGGGCAAATCGTGACTCTTGAGGCTAACCCGTCGCAACCGGGTGAGTATGTTGGATTTGTCATACAAGGTGAGGAGCGAGTCGATGTCTTTTCTCTCATCATTGAGAGCGTCAGCAACCTGAGTTCTGGCGGCTTTGAAGTCGCGTATCAATTCGAACTGCTTGCGCCACTTGACCATTCAGAGCAGGGCAAAGACGACGTTTTAGTTTCATTGCCTGTTTTCGCGATTGATGCCGATAACGATACTACCGCCAATAGCAACTTAGTCATTGCCGTCGTGGATGATGTTCCTTTGGTATCTGATGCGAAGATTGTGGTGACCGAACCGGATGTTCAATATGGCAACGAATCTCAGTCTATCACTCTCATCAGCGCCTCGGGCGCCGAGCAAGGCGTGGTGACGCAATTCACCTTTGATGGCGGCGACCCGATTCCGTTAGTCGACGGTCAAAGTGAATACTTGGTCACCGACGGTAAGGTGATCGTCTCTGCCGATGGCACACTCTCGTTTGCGCCAGACAGAAACATCGATCACTCAGCCAGTGACGTGGTTAGCCACACCTTAGTGGCGACCATTGAAGATGGCGATGGTGACGTGTTGACCAGCACGGTGATTATCGATATTAAAGATGGTAATGACCCTGTCATCACTCAAATCGAGACGGCGCAAGTGTCAGAATCCGGTTTAACGGGCGGCACCGAAGACGGCCAAGCTGCCGTGCAAGACAGTGGTACCATCACTATCGATGTGGGCAGTGATGACATTGCCGCGCTGACACTCGATATCACGCGCTTTACCGAGCAATCGACATTGAAAGCGCAAGGGCAAACCGTGCGCTTGATAGAAGACTCTGATGTGCCCGGTCAATACCTGGGAGTGATTACCGTTGACGGGCAAGATGTGCCTGTTTTTGCGGTCGCGCTCGATCAAGCCACCCTTAAAGATTACACCTTTACCTTGCTCAGACCGCTCGATCACAGCGGTGATAATGATGAGAGCTTGGTGATTAACTTGCCGGTGGTCGCGGTGGACAGCGATGGTGATGAATCAGCATCGGTGAATCTCGCGATCACCGTCAATGACGACATGCAGACGGTGGTGGATGGCGAGATAAAGGTCACCGAGCCCGATACGCAGTACGATAACGAATCACAGCCTATTACTCTCATCAGTGCGCCGGGCGCGGAGCAAGGCGTGGTTACGCAATTCACCTTTGATGGCGGTGACCCGATTACGTTAGTCGACGGTCAAAGTGAGTATGTCGTTACCGACGGTAAAGTGATCGTCTCTGCCGATGGCACGCTCTCGTTTGCGCCAGATAGAAACATCGATCACTCAGCCAGTGACGTGGTGAGCCACACCTTAGTGGCGACCATTGAAGATGGCGATGGTGACGTGCTGACCAGTACGGTTACTATCGATATTAAAGATGGTAATGACCCTGTCATCACTCAAATCGAGACGGCGCAAGTGTCAGAGTCCGGTTTAACGGGCGGCACTGAAGACGGCCAAGCCGCGGTGCAAGACAGCGGCACCATCACTATCGATGTGGGCAGTGATGACATTACCGCGCTGAAACTCGATATCACGCGCTTTACCGAGCAATCGACATTGAAAGCGCAAGGGCAAACGGTGCGCTTGATAGAAGACTCTGATGTGCCCGGTCAATATCTGGGGGTGATCACCGTTGACGGGCAAGATGTGCCTGTTTTTGAGGTCGCGCTCGATCAAACCACCCTTAAAGATTACACCTTTACCTTGCTCAGACCGCTCGATCACAGCGGTGATAATGATGAGAGCTTGGTGATTAACTTGCCGGTGGTCGCGGTGGACAGTGATGGTGATGAATCAGCATCGGTGAATCTCGCGATCACCGTCAATGACGACATTCAGACGGTGGTTAACGGCGAGATAAAGGTCACCGAGCCCGATACGCAGTACGATAACGAATCACAGCCGATTACGCTCATCAGTGCGTCGGGCGCTGAACAAGGCGTGGTGACGCAATTCACCTTTGATGGTGGCGACGCGATCACGCTGGTTGAGGGGCAAAATGAATACTTGGTCACCGATGGCAAAGTGATCGTCTCTGCTGATGGCACACTCTCTTTTGCACCTGATAGAAACATCGACCACTCAACCAGTGACGTGGTGAGCCATACCTTAATCGCGACCATTGAAGATGGCGATGGTGACGTGTTGACCAGTACGGTCACTATCGATATTCGCGATGGGAATGACCCTATCATCACTCAAATCGAGACCGCGCAAGTCTCAGAATCTGGGTTAACCGGTGGCACGCAAGCAGGCCAAGCTGCGGTGCAAGATAGCGGCAAAATCACCATCGATGTCGGCAGTGATGACATTACCGCGCTGACACTCGATATCACGCGCTTTACCGAGCAATCGACATTGAAAGCGCAAGGGCAAACGGTGCGCTTGATAGAAGACTCTGATGTACCCGGTCAATACCTGGGAGTGATTACCGTTGACGGGCAAGATGTGCCTGTTTTTGAGGTCGCGCTCGATCAAGCCACCCTTAAAGACTACACCTTTACCTTGCTCAGACCGCTCGATCACAGCGGTGATAATGATGAGAGCTTGGTGATTAATTTGCCGGTGGTCGCGGTGGACAGCGATGGTGATGAATCAGCATCGGTGAATCTCGCGATCACAGTGAATGACGACATTCAGACGGTGGTAGATGGCGAGATAAAGGTCACCGAGCCTGATACGCAGTACGATAACGAATCACAGCCGATTACGCTCATCAGTGCGTCGGGCGCCGAGCAAGGCGTGGTAACGCAATTCACCTTTGATGGCGGTGACCCGATCACGTTAGTGGACGGTCAAAGTGAGTATGCCGTTACCGACGGCAAAGTGATTGTGTCTGCCGATGGCACACTCTCGTTTGCGCCAGATAGAAACATCGATCACTCAACCAGTGACGTGGTGAGCCACACCTTAGTGGCGACCATTGAAGATGGCGATGGTGACGTGTTGACCAGCACGGTCACTATCGACATAGAAGATGGCAACCTTCCTGTGATCACTCAAGTGTCTGGTGGCAGTGTCTTTGAAGCGGGACTTTCCAGCGGTTCTGGAGGAGAGAATACGAATCTCGACGTCAGAGGTACCGTTACCATGACGACAGGCAGTGATGATATTGCCAAGCTGGCGTTTGATTTGGAGCAGTTCAATGATCTCAATAACGAAGGTATCTACGCCTCGGGTCAACGTATTAGGGTCGAAGAAAAGTCTGCTGAGCCAGGCAGTTATGTAGGCTATATCGAACTTGATGGTGAAAAGCTACCCATATTTGAGCTGGATTTAGGTCAGCCGTCGCTGAGTGACTATCACTTCACCTTACTGGCTAATATCGATCACACCGTGCAAGGCCTTGATAGCCAAATCATTGCTTTACCTATTGTCGCGATAGATGCTGATGGTGACGCGTCTTCAAGCGCAGACATTGAAATCAGTGTCACCGATGATATTGCCAGTATCGACGGGTTAAGTAATACCAGCGAGTGGAATGTCGAAGAAGCCAATATTGAGGGCAGTGGTGCATGGGTCGAAGGGCAACTGGAATATACGCAGGGCGCGGATGGCGTGGTGAGTTTTGCGCTCAGCAATCTCGCTCAGACTCAAAGTGGCCTGACTTCGGGCGGTACTCCTGTCGTCATTCAACTGATTGAAGGCGCAGATGGTACGACAAGCTATCAAGGTATCGCCAATCAGCAACCAGTCTTTACTTTAGTTCTTGGTGATGACGGCAGTTATCGCTATCAGCAACTGAGGGCTTTAGACCATGCTGAAGACTCCAATGTTCTGACCATTCCTTTTGATGTGGTAGCTGTGGACGGCGATGGGGATCGCTCTTCTGCATTTCGTCTCGGAATCAATGTTGCGGATGACGCACCCACTTTAAATGATTGGAGTGGGGGCAATGCCGTCGATGAAGATGACATTGAGTCTATTGGTTCAGATCAAAGTGATTCCAGTCGCGTCTCGGGGCAGTTTGCTGTCGATGACGGTGTGGATGGTGTCACCGAGTATCGATTAATGGACGCGGACGCCATTTTGGCCAGTGTCAGTTCGGGTGAAGACGCTTTAGTCTGGCAAGATGTGATTAACACTGGCTCCACATGGAGCTACACCGCCGTCACAGCAACCAATGCCACCCCGGTTTTCCGAATCATATTTGATACGCAAGATGACAGTTACGCGTTCGAGTTGTTGGGGCCAATTGATCATCCGGTCGCAACCAGTGAAGACGATGTGACACTCTACTTCACTGTAGCAGCGGTAGATTATGATCACGATGCAAGTAACGTACTGACATTGCCGATTGTGATTACTGATGATATTCCAACCTTGGCTGACCAATCCATCACCAAAGTAGAAGGCAGCGGGTTCGGCCGTACGAGCGTCAACTTCTTTGACCAGATAACGGACCAAGGGGCTGATAGTGCTGAACTAACGCGCCTAGAAGGCGGAGTCAGTGGAGATGGCAATCCGATCGTATTTAGAGTCTCAGCCAATACCTATGAAAGCGCCATTGAACTATCAAGTGGGCAACAAACCGTGCGAGTGTTTGAGCAGCTAGGTGGGGATGACGCCCCCAGACAGTTAGGTGTGCTGCGTATTAACAGCGATGGTTCGGTTCAGTTTAAAGCCAACGGTTATTTGGATCATGATGGTGACGACATCACGTTCAGTGTCCATGCCATTGCGACTGATGGCGATGACGATATCGATCAAGCGACGTTAGATGTCACCATCACAGACAGAAACGCCCGCACGATCAATTTAAATGTCACCACCTTTGAAGATGCCGGTCGAGATGCATCTATTGTTTACGCCGCTGGTGATGAGCCCGAGCGCGAGAACATCAATGACAATCAATCTGAGCTTGATAATGCACCGACCAAATTGAGCGTGCAGGTCAATCTCTATGATGTCGATAATGACGAGTCGATTGGCGCGTTGACCATCATTGGTGGTAATTACGCAGGGACATTCTATTACCAAGACAGTACCGGTGTATTCCACGCTATTAAACAGGATACGGATGGAAAACTGCGTTTAGATGGCAGTGAACTGGTGCAGAGCCAAGCTCAAGATGGCAACAATGTCATTGCCACTATTGATAACCTCTACTTTGTGCCTGATCGTAACTTAGCCACCAATGGCAATATGACTGTGCGGTATTCACTGGATATTCTCAATGGTACCGAAGTTGATCACAGCGTGAATGGCCGAATCCGAATAGACGTTCAGTCGGTTGCAGACATCGCTGTTTGGGATGAAGCAAATAGCATCGTTCACTATGAAGTGCTTGAGGATGATAGCAACGTCACACTCAAACTACACGCCCAGACCCAAGACACCAGTGCACCAGAGACCATTACCTATGAACTTCGAGCAGTGACGGGAGACTTCGAACTGCTCGATAAAGGCGGTCAGCCGCTGACGGCAAATAGTGAGGGTGTTTATCTTGTATCTTCCAGCGATATCAACTCGATTCAGATTGATCCTGCGGAGCACTTTTCGGGGCAAATTCAACTGAGTGTGGTTGCAATCAGTGAAGAAGAGGTGAATCCATACATCGTCGGTTCTGTCGATAAGTCGACGGCGCGATCCGAGGCGAAAACCATTACTATCGATGTGGCGCCACATGCCGATACTGGCACACTCAAAGTGAGCCGGATTCGCATCAATGAAGACAACATCGCAGACCCAGACAATACCGATCTGCAAGGCAATCGTGATCCATTGACGTTGGATGAGGTGATTGAAATGTTGCCTTCGGCAGACGCAGATGGCTCTGAAGCGCTCTTCGTGCGTATCGCCAATATTACCCAAGGCGCATCGTTGGTTTGGGCTGGTACAGGCGACAGCCCAATTGTGGAGATCAACGTCGATGGCGTAACGTACCAAGAGATCCCATATGCCGTTATTTCACAGGTTGAAGTCGTGCCCGCTGCGCACAGCAATGAAGATTTTCGCTTTGAAGTGACCGGCGTCGTGAGAGATAGTGCGTCACTGTCTGATGACGCAACGTTGAGTGCTACTCACGACACCTACATTGGGCCTAAAGTGGTCAATGTTGAAGTGAAAGGGGTGGCCGATATCCCGATACTTAACGACCAATTTGATTCGGGCTGGGTGGCGTTAAGCGACAATGGCCAACTGCGTATCGAAACGACCATTGAAGAGAGTCAGGATGCGCGCAATTTTGCTCAGCTCGATTTTGAAGTGCTCTCAGGAGAGAAGGCGCAAGCGCTGACGGAGAACTCAGAGACGCTCAGTGTGATTTTGTCGAACATTCCACAAGGGGTGGTAATCGAGGATACGGAGGGGAGTGTTATTGACTTAAACTTCGTCGGTTATGTGGATGGTCAACCTAGCTACGAGGCGAACATTACCGGTGCGATCAATGATTCTGGTATCGTTATTCGCCCTGTCGATTCTTCAACCCAAAATATCGATATTACCGCCACCATTGTCGTCACAGAAAACGATGGTCACAGCTTAAGTTTTGATACTGACATTCGCGTTAATGTCGCCCCTGTCATTGATGCCTCAGAGCAATACACCAACCGCTCGGTGGGCAATGAGGATTCAGCTATTAATATCGATTGGCACCCCAACGGGAGCGACTATATTGATAGCGATGAGCACTTTACGTCGATCACGATCACTGGTATTCCAAGCGGAGCGATGATTAACGTCAACAACCCAGACGTCAATGTCGATGTGACACAAGACGCCAATGGGGTAAGTACTTTGGTCGTCACGCCTAACGGACTTAGCCATGGGGCGTTCACTCAAGTCGCGTTGGAAGCGGACTTTATTCAAATCACCCCTGCCAAAGATGCCAGTACTAATTTCACGCTTTCGACAAGCGTCGAGATAGAAGAGCGCGATGTCGAATACACCAGTGATGATATTGTCGGTGAAGGCGGTCGTGTTAGCGCGACACTCACAGGCTCAATAGACGTGGTGGTGCGTCCAGTCGTCGAGCCACAAGATGAAAATAATGGCCTGCGTTTATCTAATGAGCAAGGCGTGGTGTTTGAACCTCTCTCTTTGACTGGGGATGGGCAGCTAAACTATGTGCCGATCGTCGCGACGTCGGGTGCGATTACGTTTACCACTAATCAAGACAATCCTGATCTCAATGGTGAGGTCATCATCTCATACCAAGAAACGGATAACTCGTCGGTCGAGTTGGTCTCTCAAGTGGTGCTTGAACTGAGTTATGTGCCAGACCCTAATAATCCTCTTAAAGATCTAACGTTACCAGACTCTGTACTGGATCAGTTGCTGGTGACAGGGGCGGCCTATGAAGGCAATGGGCGCTGGGTGATCACTGACGAGAGTAATTTCAGTGTCAAAGCACCAGAAGGACTGAACTTCGGTGATATCGATTTAACCGGTACGAATGAGCTCCAGATGACCCTGCACACCCAAGTGGTCGACCCCGGTGATATTGATGCCAATGGTGAACTCTTGGAGCCGAGTGAATCATCGACTGGTGCTCAGCGCTCAACCAGCGTTGTTATCGCTTTTGCAAAACAGATTATTCCGGGAGATGAGGTGGCCGCAGAGATCGCCATCACAGACGATCAGATTGTGACGGCGCAAGAAGATACGGTTGTCAATCTCGGTCAGCAGATGACCACACTGAGCGTGTTGTCGTTGAGCGGCGCTATCGATGGCTCGCCTGATGAGGTCACCTTGGTGTTTGAACCAAGCGTTGAGATAGGAGGTGTTGTTTATCCGATCACGATTCAAGGGGGCGATGTCGATTTCGTTAACGGTAAGTTTGTTTATCAGACGCAATACAATGACGGCGCTTTGGGTTCTATCGATGGGTTGTCGCTTGTGCTGCCAAACGATTACTCCGGTGATTTTCTATTACCGTTTACGGTGATCAGCAAAGATACCACCAGCGGTGATGAAAACGTCGCGTCTGCCAGTGTGATCGTGCAAGTTGCCCCTGTCGCCGATGTGGAGAGTGGTAACAGCGCCAAACCGAGTTTTTCTATCGATGTTCTAGGTTCACTGGATGATGACATGAGCGCGATTGACGCTGATAACAACGGCCAATCCGATGCTATCGGCTATGAAGACAGTTACATTCAGCTTGCCGTCACCCACGCCATTGCTGATCAATTGAACGGTGAGACTGAAGGTGGCCAAGAAACCTTGAATCAAGTGATGTTGACGCTGGCCAATTCTAATGTGGGCGCCTTTTATCAAGTGGTCGATGACGGAACAGGTGGTCAAGTTTATCAATGGGTAGGGACGTCGGTGTCATTTGATCAGCGAGCCATCAATGACGGAGCATTAGATACGTTATTGTTTAAACCAGCGTTAAACTATCCGTCTGCAGATGGCAATAATCAGGTGGTGGTGAATATTAGTGGTGAAGTTGTCGATAGCGCGGTCTTCAATCAGTCACCATCAACCGGAGAGGCAACCGATAGCCAAACGTTCACCACGTCGGTGAGCTTTGAGGTCATGCCAGTGGTTGATGACGTGATCGTGTCAGGGCCTGGAAACTCTGCGGAAACGATAGAGATTGAAGGTAATGAAGATGAGCTGATAGCGCTTAGCGCATCGGGACCGATCGATATTGCGCTCACCGACGATGATGGCTCCGAGCAGTTTGTGTCGATTAAGTTGACTGGGGTACCCGAGGGATTTTTACTGCTTGCCGATGCGGATAGCGACTACAGCGTGAAAAACAACGGCGACGGTGTGTGGAGTGTGCGTTTACCATCGGCGCAGATGACTCATGTGGATTTGAGTGGAATATCACTTCAAGCGCCGAAAGACTTCAGTGGTACGGTGGAGTTCAACCTAACGGTATTTACTCAAGAGTCACTGCTTGGTGTGCCAACGGAAGTGACAGCGCCGCTACCTAAATTTGTCGTTACCGTGAATCCAAGGGGCGATGACGTCGACCTCGACAGCACGGATCGCATCGAAGGCTTGGAAGGAGATAACGTCGATATCGAGGTAGATGCGTCAGTGATCGACAATGTGTACAGCGCCTCAAGCGTTTCAGGGGTAAATGAAAATGGTCCAGAAACCCTGCGCGTTACCGTCACAGATGTGCCTGAAGGCGCGAGCATTTACTATCCCGATGGCGTGACGCTAGCGCAGTTCGACGACGCGACACAGACATGGGTGCTCAATATCAATGCGCAGCATCTAGACAAAATCGTGTTCAATTCAGGTGATCGCAACAGCGATAGCCAAAGTGCGACGGCTATCGATAAGCCGTTGACAGTCAAAGTCCAATCGGTAGATAGCGACGCGCAAGGTGTTGAGGTATTAGGCACTCCGGCTGAGTTTTCGGTGATGCTGCTCATCGATGCAGTAAACGATCAGCCAAGGTTTGTTAATGTTTTGGATGTAGACACCTTAGAAGATACATCGGTGGCACTCAACACTTTGCAGATTGACGATATCGACAGCACGCTTGATGACCCGGATGCTATGTATCATCTCACTCTCAGCGTGGATAAGGGCTCATTGCTGGTGCTCAGTGATGCAGAACTCGTCTATGGCTTGATCACAGTGCAAGGGAGTGACGGTCAATGGATTTTGGAAGGCAAGCTCGCGAACATCAATGCTGCACTTGCGGCGTCTGTGGTCGTCTATCAGCCTGCGGACAATGCGAACGACTTGAATAGTGGTGGTCCTGCTCTCGTCACAGCCGAAGTAAACGATTTAGGTAATTTTGGCTTAGTCGATGATACCAACGCGTCAACCAGTCAGAGTGCACAAACCTCGTTCGCAATTCGAGTCACTGAAGTGAATGATCAGCCTGTCGCGGCCTCGCTGGATCTAGGCACCATGTCTGAAGAAGGCTCGATAGTCATTAGCGCGCAGTCACTGATTGATGCCAGCTCAGATATTGATGGCGATACGCTGAAAGTGGTCAATCTTCAATTGATGGAAGGGGAAGGGAACCTGGTTGCAAGCTCTGACGGTTTATCTTGGACTTTTACCGCAGGTGAAAACTACTCTGGGCCTGTGCGGTTTAGCTACACCATCGAAGACAATGGTCAAACCCAAGGCAATGATGACTTTCTTCAAGATACCGCGGAGCTGCAACTGCATGTTCAAGGCGTGAGTGACATACCGACACTGACTATTGCCCCAGAAAATGAGGCAATCAAACACATCACTGCCAGTCAAAGCGTGAGCAACCAAGGTATTGCGTTGCTCGGTATTGTCGCAGCACTCACCGACAGTAGTGAAGAACTGAGCTTGTTGATTGAGGGAGTACCAGAAGGCGCAGTACTAAGTAGCGACAGCGGTACGGTAGTCAACGAGAGTGGGGATTGGTATGCCAGTGCTGATGCGATTAATTCTCTACAAATACAAAACGTTAGCCTAGGTGAGCATTCCTTGACGTTAACCGCAGTATCGACAGAGATTGAAGAGGACATTGGCATCGACAGCGCTTTCTCTGAACCCATCGAGTTGTCACTGACGGTGGTAGAGGAGGCCAGTGACATTGATGGCTCTTCACAAACCCGTCCTCAGTGGATCATTGCAGGTGACCAAGATACTCAACTGGTCGGGGGCAGTGGTGATGACATCATTGTCAGTGGTTTAGGTTCTGATATTCTCACCGGTGGTCCGGGAATGGACACCTTTGTGTGGAACAGCATTGAAGATGGCGCGGCAGATACGGTCACGGATCTCAATATCGCAGAGGGCGACAGGATTGATTTGAGGGAACTGCTCCCTGAGCTTAAAGCCAATCAGGTGGATATGGATGTGCTGCTCGGTCATATCAATGCCAGACTGGTCGATGATGATGATATCGAGCTGGAGATCCATCCCGATGGAGAAAACGGTGCGCGTCAAACTGTGACATTAAAAGATCTTGGTCAGCAAATCAGTTTTGCTGAGATGGACTCATCGCAGATTGTCTCCACCCTAATTGAGCGCAATGTGATCATGCACGATTAGCGTCATTAAGCTAGCCAACCGAAAGATTGGCTAGCTTGACGCTGACTTCTTAGGGCTTGGAAGTCAGCTATTTGCTGCGAACGTAAGCGGCGCAGAACGTGACCACCGCCTGATCGATGGCGGCGTCAACCGCATCATCACTGGGTGTTGGCAGATGGCCAAGCAGTTGAGGCCAAAAGATCACGGCTTTGATTGAGCCAATAAATTGATCGATGGCGAGTGGAATGTTGGCGATCTCGAGTATACCTGCGTCGATGCCTTGCTGCGCCCAGCGGTACAAGCCGTAAGAATCCTCAATTGAGGAGAATTTTTCCATCATTAACGCGGACGTCTCTGCGCAGCGCATACACTCGGTCATCACCATGCGCGCCGTCATCTGGAAATCGTCATTGTTGATGTGACACATCTGTTTGCGTGTGATGGCTTTAAGCTGCTGCTCTATTGCAACAGAAGTGTCAAACTTCAGGTCGTTTTGGTCATCAAAGCGACACATCAGCTTGTCTACAATAACCTCAAACAGGGCATCTTTGTTTGGGTAGTACTTGTAGAGTGTACGTTTTGATACGCCCGCATGGCGAGAAATCCCTTCCATACTCGATTGCTCAAAGCCTTTTTTTGCAAAGACTTCGATGGCGGATTTGATGATATCTTCTTGTTTTATATCGCTTCTAGTGCTCATTAGCCGAACCCAACAAAACTAAAAGTAAACGATAGTGTTTACTTTTATTAGGATAGAACCTAAAGTATACACCATCGTTTACTTTTTTGGGTAGCCAATAGGTCATGAAAATGAGCAACGTGATTAAAGCCTCAGTGATTTCTGCGTTAGGTGTCGTAGGATTAAGTCAATTTAGCAAAGCCAATCCCGATTCAGCCCTCGCTCGTAGCGAGCAACAGCGCGCTGAGCGCATCGCCCAGTCGCCTCAGTTTCAAGGTGGTAAAGTGATCACTAGAATGCCTTCAGTGCCTTCTCCTGAAAGTATGTCTTCAGTGATGTGGACCTTCTTTTTTGAGCGCAGCTCCCTAAAGCCTCAAGGTTCTCTACCCAATAGGCCAGTTGATATCGAACGCTTGAATCAGCGTAGTGATGAGATGCGTGTCACTTGGCTTGGGCACTCGAGCCTGTTTATCGATATCGACAAAACGCGCATCCTTATCGATCCGGTTTTCGAATACGCTTCCCCGCGCCTAGCGAAGCGATGGTTTGATCGTAATGTGAGCGCGCCAGTCAGCCGTGAAGCACTACCTACACCGGATGTGATTGTGATATCCCATGACCACTATGATCACTTAGAAGAGTCGACGGTCCGTTATTATGCCGATAAAGAGGTATTGTTCTTTGTGCCTCTTGCTGTTGGTCGTCACCTCGAAAAATGGGGCGTGCCAGCGGAAAAAATCCAAGAGTTCGACTGGTGGGAGTCTGCTCGCGTGAACGGTGTGGAGCTGATCGCTGCACCCGCTAACCATAACTCAGGCCGCACGGGCTTTGATTCCAATACCACGCTGTGGGCATCCTGGGCGATCAAAGGTCAGCATGGTTCACTGTTTTATAGCGGCGACAGCGCGTATGACGATCATTTTGCTCAAATCGGCCAAAAGTTGGGCCCGTTTGACATGGCCTTTATTGAGGTGGCGGCAAACGTTAAAGAGGGCAAAGGCTTCCCCGTTGAAAACTGGGGCCACATGCAGGCCAAACATACCATGCAAGCGTTCTTGGATTTAGAGGCTAAACACCTGTTCCCAGTGCATTGGTCCACGTTTGAGCTGTTTGCTCACAAATGGGATGAGCCGATGACAGACCTGATCGCGGAAGCGAAGCACGCTAGCGCCCAGTTGGTCACGCCGATGATTGGTGAGACGATTTTGGTCAGTGACGACATTCAAACCAGCTACTGGTGGCAAGAGCCTGTCACCTATCTGGCGAATGCCCAATTGAGCTACCAAAATTAGCCTGCGATCATCGGCTAGCTTGTAGAAAAAGCCTGCAGTTTGCAGGCTTTTTGTGTTTCTGGATGGTCAAATTTATTCATCCGGGCCAATGAAGGGTGTTTGATTGGCGTCTATTTTGAGCGTTTGGGTTGGGAAGGCGATATCCGCTCCGTGACGATGGACGATATCTAAAATCTGCAACAGCACATCTTGCTTTACTTTGTGAAAGCGAATCCAATTGACGGTTTTCGTAAAGGTGTAAACCATGATGGTGAGTGATGAGGGAGCAAAGCCATTAAAGTTAACAATCAAGGTCTGTTTTGCGTCAATATCTGGGTGATTTTGCAGCATGCTTTTGATGTCATTGGCGATCGGTTCGAGTTTGGAGCTGTCGTCATAGCGAATGCCGATGTTTTCGTGAATCCGACGGTTGAGCATGCGAGATGGGTTCTCCACTACAATACTGCTGAACACGGAGTTGGGCACATAGAGAGGACGTTTATCGAAGGTTCGGATGATGGTCATACGCCAACCAATTCGCTCGACGGTACCTTCAATTTCTCTGTCTGGTGAACGAACCCAATCGCCGACTTTAAATGGGCGATCAAAGTAAATCATCATGCCACCAAAGAAGTTTGACAGCAGATCTTTCGCGGCAAAACCGACCACTAAACCACCGACACCACCGAAGGTGAGTAAGCCTGATAAGCTTAGGCCGAATGTCTGCACAACGGTGAGTGCGCCAATGACGACAAAGAACAGGCGCGTCACTTTGGCGATGGCTTGTACCGTGGTTTCATCACGCTTCTTTTGTTTGAGAATGTACTCTTCAACATTGCTTATGAGACGCATCACTACCCAGATGAAGATACCCACAACGAGAAAATGTTTGAGTGTGCTCAACCAGTTGAGATTAGAGTCAGTTTGCTCTTGCAAGACAAAGCCAAGAGAGATGGTCGCTGGCCAACACCAAATCAGCGTGCTGACGGGGGTTTTGAGCGCTGAAAGCACGAGGTCATCCCAATGGAAATGCGTTTTCTCCACCAAGACTTCTAAGCGCCCATACACCAGACGCCAGACTATCCAAGCGACAAAACTGGCGAGTGTGATGAAAATAACATTGCTGTTCCACTCTTTGATAAACAGTAGCACATCCTGTTGCCAAGCTAAGACTAACTCATTCATTTTATTTATCTTTGGGTTATGCGCAGAGGGTTCAGTATAGAGGTTTAGGTGAGCTGTGAAAACCAGCCGAATGTCAGAGTTTATTGACTGCTGAAATGATCGGAGAGTGCCGTACGTCGGTGCTTGGCCGCGCCGCCACCTTCTAAATCGACCGTATCTTCATAGCCTTCTTTGATAAAGCGCTGCGTGGGGCTGTTGGGCTCGAGTCGTTTCAATTGCGGAGAGCTGAAAGTGCCTGCAATTTGGTAAATGGACTTACCGCCCCCTGTGGTGACGAAGACTTTTTTGCCATCAAACTCGAAATCTGTTGCCACTAATCGGTCGTTACGAAATACCCCTTCGCTACTGAGCGTCAGTATTTCAGTATTGTAGGTGGGTGCGCCAATTTCTATCCAGCGTCCGTAGACATGTTTAGGGTGCACATAGTCTTGATAACTCACATACAAGAGTGCGGAAAAGCCGAGCGCTAAACCGATGATCACAACGGGCAATACCACTTTAAAGATGGATACTTTGTTCATAGTTTCGCTTCGATCTTGTGTGAATAAACAACGTCCTACCAGTCTAACCCCTCGCTCGCCAGTTCGATATCTCAAATGAGACCAATTCAGAACTTAGACAAAAAAGTTTGATCTTTAGCCAAATAATGATGCTTTGATAAGCGGTGACGCAATATGAATCCAATAAGTATAGCGTTCGATGCGTTGGCGCAATGATGCAATGGAAGGTCAGCAAAGGAAATGCTTGCTCTGTCGGGCGGTTTCGTATAAAAGTTTCACTCCATCAATGATAATCGAGTCGTTATTCAAGGAGAGAATCGTGATCAAAGTCAACTCGTACTTCGAAGGGAACGTTCAGTCGTTAGGGTTTAATAAGCAAGGTGAAGCGTCGAGTGTCGGTGTCATGCTCGCGGGTGAGTACACCTTCGGTACAGCAGCACCAGAGCGCATGACAGTGGTGAAAGGGGCATTGACCATCAAACGTGTGGGTGATGCAGACTGGACAACCTATTCCAGCGGCGAGTCATTTGACGTGGCGGGCGACTCTTCGTTTGATCTGCAAGTCAAAGAGGCGACGGCCTACCTGTGTGAATATCTCTGATGCAGTGAGAACCGTATTGGTCTAGATTTGAAACCACGCAATGGCGTGGTTTTTTTGTCTCTGCGCCAAAATGATAACGGTTGTTTCGAAAAATCCGAAAGGATAGTCAGTTATTATCAGTTTAATCACGACAGCCATGAACTATACTCATTAGTATGCCGTGATGCATCGTGAGGAGGTGACTATGGCCGTTGTACCCAAACACAAAGACCAGAATAGCCGTTACGATCCCAGCCAGGATTTAACCGCCGACCAGCTTCATCGCTTTGGTAAAGCGGCTAGCAAAGCGCATGAAAGGCGTAAAGAGCTGGCAGAGAGCGGTTCGGTAGTGTCCGCTGCGCGCGCTGCGAAGGATGCGGCATTTCGCCCTGTCTATCGTCCTAAAAAAGACAAACCCAATACCGTTCGTTATGCCGTATGGCTGGTGGTTGTGATGGTATTCAGTTTGTGGCTGATGTACATGTCTCGTTAAACTCACTTCTCATCCAATTACGCAGAATCAACACGTGCTCGTTTTTGAGTTTTTCTTTCGCACAAGCAAAGTAGAAAGCTTGATGCGGATTGAGCACAGGTTGGCCAATTTCGACCAAATACCCCAATTTAATGTCATCTCGAACGAACATTCGGTGCGTAACCAACACGCCCAAGTGACGTGTTGCGGCCTGTACGGCTTGGATGGATGCGCTAAAGCTCAGATTCTTGGCGAAGGTGGGCAGAGCAAGTTGATGGGCTTCAGACCAGATTTGCCAGTCGTTTTTGCGTCGATCGTTGAGCGCGACAATGGCGGGTTGTTGAGTGAGAATGACCGCGGGATCCATCAAATGCGCATCCTCAACGTCACCGGCATAACACTGCCTAGCGACCTCTGGACTGGCGACCAGTACAAGTTCGTCATCGGCGAGTTTTTCACAGTAGTAGTCCTGCCAATCGCTGGTATTGCCATGAATGAGCGCCACATCCACCCCTTCTTCTTCTAAAACGAATTGACCAATCAAGGTGGAAATACGGATATCAATATCGGGCGCGTGTTGATTGAACTGGCTTACCCGCGGGATCCACCAGTGCATAGCAAGCGAGTTAACCATGTTGAGGGTCAGACGGTTGCTATGGCGATTGGCTAAAAGGTGCGACGTGGCCGCGACGATCTCTTCCAGTGCTGGTGCCACGCGGCGATAGTATTGCCGCCCCGCTGAGTTGAGAACCACTTGACGACCAACGCGAGTAAATAGAGGTTGCTCTAGTTGTTGCTCGAGGTTTTTTATCGCCTGACTGATCGCGGAATGACTGACATACAAGGCTTTAGCGGCGGCCGTCATACTTCCGGTTTCGGCAACGGCAACAAACGCATATAAGGATTTCATCGGAGCAACTATTTTCATTTGTAAGATTTTCTAACAGTTGATGTTGTGATTACTCGTTATTCATTGCTGAAAAAGGTCGATAGACTGGGCGCAGATAACGGAGGAATAATGAAAACCACACAAGACATCTCTACATCACCTGTCCTTTTTATGTTGGCCTCTACCTTCAGTTTGTCACTGACTGGGCTAATGTCAAAACTTTTAACAGATTCTATCGCGCCGAGCGCGCTGAGTTTTTTGCGTTTTGCGGTGCCTGCGCTGTTGATTGGGTTAATGACCAGTCGGTCGTCATGGGCGTTGCCTCGCGGACAAGTACGAAAAGCATTGTGGGTACGTGCGCTGTGTATTGCTGCGTGTCAGATCTGTTTTATCTACGCCTTGAGCCATCTCAGTTTGGTTGAAAGTGTGGTGTTGTTTGGTACCGGGCCGCTGTTTATCCCCGTGTTGGAAAAACTCATTTTTCGCACTGCTATTGGAGCAAAGGCGCTGTGGGGACTCACATTGACATTTGTGGGCGTGATATTGCTTGCTGGGGAGTGGGGAGCGCTGACCTTCAAACCGGCGTTATTGGTTGGGTTACTGGCCGGTCTTTTTAATGCGGGCTCGCAGCTCAGTTTGTACCGAGTCAGTCATTCGTCGATGAGCAGTTTGGCGATTAACCTTTGGACCTTCGTGTTTGCGGCCTCGCTGGTTGCCCCCTATTTGATTTGGCAAGCGGTCACCTCTGCGCCGCTTGTTTCTCCTCTGACTGGATATTCGCTCCATTGGGGCTGGGGCTTACTGGCTTTGTTGATTGTGTTGATGTCGCTGCTAATCATTAACACTCAGGTATTTCGAGCCAAGGCGTACCGTTTGGCGGCTTCGGGCTCTCAACTTGCTCCGCTTATTTTCACCAATTTAATCTTTTCCACCCTATGGCAATGGGCCTTTTATGATGAGCATTACCATGTATGGCAGTGGATTGGCCTGTCGATTATCGTTCTCGCTAACGTTATGGTGGTGCTAGTACCTCACTGGCACAACAAAAAGCCCAAGCTGTTATGGAATAGATAGTACTTCGTAAGCCGAGTGCCACTAGTCAATCGATGATGGCTTGATGCGCAAGCCATAAGGCAGCGCACTGAACACCGATTTGTGACGGGACGGTATCGGAGCCTCATTCACGCCTTGCCAGTCAAGCAGCATAATGGCCAACACGTTGCGATGTTCACCGTAGGTCAAATCAAAATCACCGCTGACTGAAGCGATCATACCGCGCTCAGCATTGATGGATTGTTGAATCGCGGCGCGCGTTTTAGCGACAACAGGGTCATCCTCAAGCCCCGCCAGCAAAAAGGCGATGCCCACTTCGGCGATAATATCCTCTTTGGTACGAGCTAAAATGGTGTCGATGTTCTCGCGCAGATAGTGGTAAATCCACTCATGCTGTTTCTCGTCAACCGCGTGCTGATAATAGTGTGATGCGGCAAAAATGATGTGCGTCATACCGTAGATTTTATTGCCGTATTGTTGATTGGATAAGGCAGCGTCTTCGGCATCTGGGTAGGTGCTTCGAAAGGTCTGTGTAAATGCCTCAACCACATCTTGCTCTTCGAGTTGTTGTAGCCAATAGACTTGATTGGCCAGTTGGGCTGCCCACGCTTTGATCATGTCTGGGTCGGTGACATAGCGTTTGAAATCGTAGCGACGGATCACGTTTCGTAGCGCGTTATCATCCAGATGCTCTAAATGATATTCGTTGGCGCGAGCCAAAGAGCCGAGCAGGTCGACACCCAGGTAAATGTACTCAGGGTAGCGCTTAGTCATTTGATAACGGCGTTGACTGCGCTCGTCTGAATCCCCCTCATAGCTGCGATTGCGTTTTTGGGCGTAGGCCATGATTTGCTCTGGAGTGTGTACTTGCGCTGCAAATCGGTTGAGTCGACTCGCCACCCTTGCCATATCGCTCCAAACTGCGGCTGCGTATTGGTCATCAAGCGTTTGGCGATACATTCTCAAACCGTAATGGCCCTCTTTAAAGGCTGGCAAAGTGTAAAGTTTACGCTCGTAAGTTTGGCGGATAACCTCTGCCGACTGCTCGTACGTCATCGTCTGAGCGTGAAGCAGCGTACTCAATGTGGTTATGCACAAAATAAGCAAAGTGGCAGGGAGTCGCATTCATGTGTCCTTACAATTGGATAACGAGACAAAAACGGTGAGCGTAGAGTAAAGCAAGTATTCTTCAATGTTATGTAAGCGCCCCGTCAAATGAAGGCGAATAATACGTGAGATGAGGTAAAGCACAAGCGATGGAGAGGAGAGGGTGAGAAAGTGACGTCTTTGTTGTTAATTTAGCTATCATTAAATTAACAAGTGTGAATGAAACGACTGAAAACATTAACAAAGGTGTGTAACCTTATGGGCAATACTGGTAATAACTAATATTTGCGTCAATAATAAATCACTGATCTTTATGTTTTTTATTTTTATGTGTTTCAAAGCCATAGGAGGCTGAGTGAAATCAAGCTTTGGTAGGCAGTGGCCAGTCTATCTCCTGTTTATGCTGTTGTGTGTTTGCTCCGTGAGTTTGGTGGAGTTCCTCGACCGCAGCCAAAAGAGCTTTCTGCGCGATAGTATGTTAGCGCGAGCGAAAGAAGAGTTGTCCATTATTCGCTCAGAGATTGAAGCGTCAATCGTGTCCGATATTTATGTGGCTAACGGCCTCTCTTCTTTGGTTGCGGCTAATCCTGACTTTGACTTTTCTGGCTGGGATTTAATCGCATCGAGCATTATGCGCCGCAGTAATAATGTCATGGTCGTCGCACTGGCACCGGATGATGTGATCCAATACATCTACCCGCTAGACGGTAATGAAAAGGCCGTAGGTTTGGTGTATCAATCGATTCCAGAGCAATGGCGTACCGTACGAAAAGCGCAGCAATTACAAGAAATTTTCATTGCCGGACCCGTCGATCTCGTGCAAGGCGGACAAGGATTGATTGCACGCGTGCCGATTTTTATGGACCCTCCCTACAACAGCAAGTATTGGGGAGTGTGCAGTGTGGTCATGTCACTTGAGTCTCTCTATCAACAAGTCGGGGTGGAAGCGTTTGAATACAAATACCACCTAGCGATGCGAGGGGTAGACTCTTCTGGTGAAGAAGGCGAGATTTTCTACGGCAGCCAAGCGGTATTTGATGACGCATTTTCTGAAGAGATCGTACGCTTCCCCTATGGGAGCTGGCAAATTGCTGCGTCAGAGAAAACCGATTTGCTCGCCACTATTGAGTGGTATCGTGTTAACGCCGTGCGCATTTTAGGGTACCCGATGACCATGCTGCTTTTGTTCGCGTTCTCTACTATCTATCGATTGTATGACAATGCACACAAACGCTCCCTGCAAGATGAGCTCACTGGGCTGCCCAATCGTCGCTACTTTATGTACTCACTCCAGCAGCAGTTTGATCTGGTCTCAAGAGATGAGAAAAAAGGCGGCTTTGCTCTTTTGAATATCGACCTAGATGGCTTTAAGTTCATTAATGACACCTACGGGCATGCCGCGGGCGATAAGGTGCTGGTGGCGGTGGCTGAGCGTTTGGTTAGCACGTTACGCGCCTCGGACACTGTAGCTCGGGTTGGCGGGGATGAGTTTTTAGCTATGCTACCACGTGTCAATCGTGAAGAGGACGTAGACCGCATTCGCACGGAGTTAACTAAAGCGATTGCCCGAAACCCAATCATATATGAGCAGCACTTGATCACAATAGAGGTGAGTATCGGCCACGCGATGTACAACGCGAATATGCGCAATATTAATCAGCTGCTCAAGCTCGCGGATAGCAGTATGTATGACATCAAACGCCATCACCGCAAGGGATTCGGCACGTCTTAGAGGTGGATGATGAAGAACTTGACTCAATGGCTAGCGGCGTACGGTGAGAGCCATCAAAACCCGATTAATCAGAAAATTCATAAAGTGGCTGTGCCGGGTATTTTCTTGTCGGTCGTTGGGCTGATTTGGTCACTGCCGAGTTTGGAGTTGTATGGGCTCCGTCTCAATTGGGTTTGGGTGGCCGCACTCCCTGTGATGATGTTCTATTTTCGCTTGTCGCTTAGCGTGTTTATTATGATGCTAGGCTTCCTTCTCGCGTGTATTGCGTTAATTTGGTCTCTGGAGATCATGAGGGCGCCGGTGTTGCTTGTCTCCATAGCACTGTTTGCGGTGCTCTGGATAGCACAATTTATTGGTC